>JAJXTK010000724.1 GCA_021783935.1 Myxococcales bacterium
CGCGGCGATCGCGGTGCGCTCGGTGATCGCGTCGATGATGCGTTCCGTGGGAATCGTGCGTCCGTTGTCGGAGGGAACGATGCGGGTTTTAGCACCGTAACGTTCCCATTCGCGCCAGACGTACGTGAGCGACGGAAACTGCAGCGCCTCGTAGAGCACTTCGTTTCGTTCGCCGCGAAAATCGAGTGACGTCGCGAGCGCCGCCTGCAGCACCGAGACGTTGGGGCCGAGGAACGTGCTTCCGGGCGGCGCGCCGATCAAGCGGCCGATTCCGTCGGCGATCTCGCCGATGCGCGGTAACCAGCGGTTCCAGGCTTCGGGGCCGTCGGCGATCCATTCGTCGACGTAGGCGACGAGCGCGTCGCGCGCCGCCGCGGGCGCGGCGCCCATCGAATGGCTCACGAGATAGGTCGCGTTTTCGAGAATCGGAAATTGTTCGCGCCCTTTGGCGTGCGTCATCGCGATCAGGACCAGCGCCGGCACCAGCCCCACCAGCCCGCCGAGCGCGATCGACGCGTGCGCGCGCAGCCGATCGCCGAGCCGGCCCGCGATCGGCATGGCGAGCGACGCCGACACGACCATCACCCCCATCAGCGCCCCCGCGCTCCCCTGCTCGCCGAAGCCGAGCAGTGAGACCTTCCGCGCGCGCACCAAGAGCGCGAGCGTCGTCAGCACCATCCCGAGCGCGGAGAACGAGACCGCGAAGTTCAGCACGCCGATCGCGACGAGCCGTGGATCGCGCGCCGCCGCGAGCAGCCCGTGCCACGCCGCCCGCTTGGGGACCGCGACGCGCAGATCAGGCACCAAGAGCGTCGCGACGATCGCCGCGAGGGCGACGCCCACCATCGCCCCTTCGAAGGTCGCGACGTCGCCGAGCCGCTCGGAGAGCACGCCGCCGGCCACCAAGCCCAGCGGCACCCCGAGCGACATCGCCACGCGCACCGAGCCCGCCGCGCGCCCGCCGTGCGCCCGGCCCCCCGCGTGCAGCGCGAGCGCCTGCCCCGCGACGAAGACGCACGCGGAGGCGACGCCGTGCAGCAGGCGGCCGCCGAGAAAGAACGCGCCGGGGTGGTGCGTGGTGAGGCCCAGCGTGAAGAGCAGCATCACAACGATCTGCAGCGCGAGGCCGGCGATCAGCGTGCGCAGGCCGCCGACGCGATCGGCGAGCGCGCCGACCAGCGGGCTCGCCAGCACGCGCGTGGCCCGGTTGGCCGCGAGGATCGCGCCGATGAACGGCAGCGGCAGCCCGGCCTTGACCCCGACGATCGGCAGGATCGGGAAGGCGATGCCGCCGGCGAGCCCGGCGAGCAGCACCCCGGGCGCGATCGCGAGCGCGGTGCGCGCGCCGTGGGGATCCTCGTCGATCGTGCGCGCGGCGGGCATCTCGGCGACCTTAGTCCTTCGCGCCGCGAGTTGGGGGCTCCGGCTTCCGCTCGTCGAGCCCCGCGCCGCCCCACCCCACCGCGAAGGCCCCACCGGGCGTGCGGGTCCGTCACGACGTCAGGCTGCCGCCTGCGCGCGCGGTGGAAGAGCGGATCGGACGCGTCGCCTCAAGGCCACGCCAGCGGCGTCAGGCCGGCGACCGCGAGGCCGATCAGCAACGCGAAGCTTCGCCGCCCTGTGGCGCGGTCGGCGAAGCTGTATGCGTAGATCGCCTTGACGATGTTGTTGCTGGAGGCCGCGACGACGATCGCCGCCGCCGCGATCCGCAGCGGGGTCGCCGCCGCGCGGCCCTGGGCGAGCCCCAGGATGAACGGGTCGACATCGCTCACCCCCATCAGAGCGGCGAGCGTGTAGAGCCCCGCATGCCCGAGGTACGCGTGCGACAGCTTCGTGAGCACGAGCACGACGACGAACACGAGGGCGAAGACGAAGGCCGCCCGAAGCTCCAGCGGGTTCTTGGCCTCGTTTGGCTGCCGCGGGCTCGACGCGCGTTCGTCGGTTCGCCGCGAAACGATCCATCCGACCAGGGCGCCGAGCAACGCGAGCGCCGTGAACGCGGGCGCGAGGGCGAGGGCGAGCGAGCGGTTGAACAAGGCGATCAGCAGCACGAGCCGCACGTACATCACCCCGGAAGCGGTCAGGATGCTCCCGGCGAACAGGTTCGGCCTCGCCTCCGCCTTCGCCTGGCGCGCCAGCACGACCGTCGTCAACGTCGACGAGTACGCGCCTCCGAGGATCGCGGAGACCATCACGCCGCCGCGGTCCTTGCGCACGCGTTGGAGCACGTAGCTGGCGAACGACACGCCGCTCACGGCGACGACCACGATCCAGGTCTTGAAGGGATTGAGCTGGAAGCGGGTGAAGTCGCGGTCGGGCACGATCGGCAGGATGACGACCGACAGCACGAGGAACTTCGCGACCGTGATGATCTCGGTCGAGGCGACGCGCTTGGTGAGCCCCTCGAGCCCCGCCTTCAGCTCGAGGAGCAGCACCGCGAGCACCGCGATCGTGGTCGCGATCCAGTACTGCTCCCGCTGGACGAGCCCGCCGACGACGTAGGTCGCGAGCGCCGACATCTCCGTCGTGAGCCCCGCGGGCGGATTGAGGGCGAGCTTGCGGTGGTAGAGGAGCATCATGAAGCCGCCGACGACGGCGAAGCCGAGCGCCCAAAGCGTGAGCTGCGTCCCGGAGAGAAACGCGAGCGCGAAGCTGACGAGCCCGATGAGCGGGAAGGTCCTGACGCCGCCGAAGGCGTGGGCCGGCTCGCGCTGCTTGTGCTCCTCGCGCTCGAGGCCGAGGAAGAACGCCAGCGCCAGCACCAGCGCCAGGTCGCGCGCGTCGCGTGGGACGAATCCGAGCAGCTCCCCGAGCATCGCGGGCCCCCTCCTCGCCGATCAGGCCGCGATCGGGGCGTGTGGACGCGCGACGGAGCGAGCGCGCCATGCCCGTTGTCGACCTCGAGCTCCCGGAGCGGCGCGGTCAAGCGCCGACCCCTCGCTCGCCGCCGCTGGCGAAGGCCCGTGACGCAGCGGATGGCGAGCTCGACCCCGTCGTCCGTCGTCGCCATGAAGGTTCGCGAACACCGGCCGAATGGCGTCCATGCCCTCATGCTAGCAGGCCGTTGAGTTTCTCCGGAGCTGCCCGATCCTCTCCCGCGTCAACCCGAAACTCGCCGCGCGATCGACACGGCCTGC
>JAJXTK010000725.1 GCA_021783935.1 Myxococcales bacterium
AGTGACGGAGATGATCGCCGACCGCGTCGAAGATGGCGTTGGCGATCGCGGGGATGCTCGAGTGCAACGGCCCTTCGCCCGCCTCCTTCGCGCCGTAGGGGCCGCCCGGCTCGTTGGACTCGACGATCAGCGCCTCGATCTCGGGCGTGTCGAGCGTGGTCGGCATCTTGTAGTCGAGCAGGCTCGGCCCCTTGTGCAGCCCGTGCGCGTCGACGGCGTGCTCCTCGAAGATCGCCTCGGCCATGCCCATGTACGACGAGCCCTCCATCTGGCCGGCGACGTCGACGGGGCTGAGCGCGCGCCCGCAGTCGTGCGCGACCCAGATCTTCTTCACGTGGACCTGCCCGGTCTCCTCGTCGACCTCGACCTCGGCGACGTGCGCGGTGAACGAGTAGGCGGGCGAGGCGCCGATCGAGCCGCCGCGGTAGTCGCCGCCGACCTTGCGCGTGCGATAGCCGCCGGTGGTCGCGACGGTGCCGAAGGCCGCCTCGGCGAGGCGCGCCCCCTCGACGAACGGCATCCGGCGCGCCTCGTCGTCGAGGTGGAAGACGGTCCCCTTGGCGAGCGAGACCTCGCGCGGCGTGCACTCCCACTTCTGCGCCACCGCCTCGCGGATCTTGTTCGCGGCCGCGCGGCAGGCCTCGATCGCGGCGAGGCCGGCCATGAAGGTCACGCGGCTCGAGTAGGCGCCGAGGTCGACCGGCGCGAGCTCCGTGTCGCCCGAGTGCACGCGGATCGCGTCGAGCCCGCAGCCGAGCTCCTCGGCCGCGACCAGCGCGAGCATCGTGTTCACCCCCTGCCCGATCTCGGAGACGCCGCTGAAGAGCACGACCTGCCCCGAGCGATCGAGCTTCACCAGCACCGCCGACTGCGGCATCTCGTTCGGGTAGATCGGGTACGCGGTGCCGGAGATGTACGTGCTGCCGGCGACGCCGAGGCCGCGGCCGCGGCCGAGCTTACCGCGCCGCTCCTTCCAGCCCGACGCGCGCTCGATCGCGTCGAGGCACCGGAGGAAGCCGTTGCTGCCGATCTTCTGGCCGTTGACGGTCGTCGCCTCCTCGCCGAGCGCATTGCGCCGTCGGAGCTCGATCGGGTCCAGCGCGAGCCGCTCGGCGATCTCGTCGAGCTGGCACTCGAAGGCGAAGCGCGGCTGCACCGAGCCGTGCCCGCGCTTGGGGCCGCAGGCGGGCTTGTTGGTGAACACGCGCGTCGAGTCGAACGCGTAGGTCGGGAAGTGATACGGCGCGGTGAGCAGCTGCCCCGAGTAGTACGTCGTGACGAGGCCGAACGAGCTGTAGGCGCCGCCGTCGATCACGATCTTCGAGGCGACGCCGGCGAGCTTGCCGTCCTTGGTCGCGCCGGTGCGGAACTTCATGTTCATCGCGTGCCGGCCGCGGTGCGCGTAGAAGACCTCCTCGCGCGTGTAGAGCAGCTTCACGGGCCGCCCCGTCTTCTGCGCGAGCTTGGCGACGACGAACTCGAGATCGAACGGCTCGCTCTTGCCGCCGAAGCCGCCGCCGACCGGCGGCTGGATCACGCGGATGTGATCCTCGGGCAGCTCGAGCACGCGCGCGAGCGCGCGATGCAGGTAGTGCGGCACCTGGGTCGCCGACCAGACCGTGAGCCGCCCGCGCGCGTCGAAGGAGGCGATCGCGCAGTGAGGCTCGATCGCGCCGTGCGTGGTGCTCGAGAAGTCGTACTCGGCCTCGACGAGCACGTCGGCGCCCGCGAGCGCCCCCTCGACGTCGCCGAAGGAGAGCTCGACGTGCTTGGACACGTTCCCCTCCTTGGTGATCGGGTTGATCTTCACCTCGGGGCGCGCGAGCGCCTGCTCGGGCGTGACCAGCGCCGGCAAGACCTCCCAGCTCACGCGCACCTTCGAGGCGGCCAGCGCCGCGGTGCGCTCGTCGACCGCGGCCACCGCCGCGACCCCGTCGCCCACGTAGCGCGCGACGGCCTCGGCGAGCGCCTGCTCGTCCTGCGTCCACGGCAGGATCCCGTAGCGGATCGGCAGCTCGCGGCCGGTGAAAACCGCGACGACGCCCGGGGTCGCGAGCGCCTCCCGATCGTCGATGGACACGATGCGCGCGTGCGCGTGCGGGCTTCGCACGATGCGCGCGTGCAGCATGCGCGGCAGCGTCAGATCGTCGGTGTAGCGCGCGGCGCCGGTGACCTTCTCGACGCCGTCGACGCGGCGGTGCCTCCCCCCGATGACCCCCGCCATCTCAGCGCCCCCCCTGCACGCGCTTGCCGGCGTCGAGCACCGCGTCGACGATCTTCACGTAGCCGGTGCAGCGGCACAGGTTGCCCGACAGCGCCTCGCGCACCTCGTCGGCGTCGGCGTCGGGGCGCCGATCGAGCAGCGCCTTGGCGCTCATGATCATGCCCGGCGTGCAGAAGCCGCACTGCGCGGCGCCGTGCTCGTCGAACGCCTCCTGCACCGGGTGCAGCCCGTCGGGGCCCGCGAGCCCTTCGATGGTGGTGATCTCGCGCCCCTCGAGCGTGACGGCGAGCGAGAGGCACGCGAGCGTCGGGCGGCCGTCGACCAGCACGGTGCACGCGCCGCAGTCCCCCTCGTCGCACCCTTGCTTGCTGCCGGTGAGGCCGAGCTCGTAGCGCAACACCTCGAGCAGGGTGGCCGTCTCGGCGATCGCGACCTCGCGCAGCTCGCCGTTGACGCGGAGCGAGCAGATTCGTTTGCGCTCGGGCATGGTCGATCAAAGTACGCGCGCGGGGGCGACCGACCAAGCGCAGCTCCGCCCGTGGGTGACGTTTTTACGGCGAACGAGTGACGCGCAGCGTGATGACCATCGGTGGCGTCGGCGCGCGTCAGTCGCTCGGCACGGCAGGGAACGTGTCGGCGAGGTACTCCTCGACGCTCACCAGCCGCTGGGTGCGCCAGAGCAGCCCGAGCAGCGCGAGCGCGTCGCGCGGGCCGATGCCGCTGAACCACTTGAGCCACCGACGCGACGCGTGGCGCGAGGCGAGCACGTTGCGCTTCCAGCTCGCGACGACGAGCTCGTAGAAGCGCCGACGGCCGAGCCGCGGCTCCCAGAGCACGTGGTGCATGTCCCAGTGGGCGAAATCGTGCTCGCGAAGGCGCGGCCGCACCTCGTCGTAGAACTGCGAGATCGGA
>JAJXTK010000726.1 GCA_021783935.1 Myxococcales bacterium
AGGCTCCGCGCGAGGAGCCCGACCGCGGCGCCCTCGGCCGCCAGGCGCTCCGCGATGGCGGCGCCGAGGCCACGGCTCGCGCCCGTCACCAACGCGATCTTGCCCTCGCACGCGCCCTTGGCGAACGCCACCTCGACGATTGTCGACGGCGAACGCAGGCGTCTGCAAGCGGGGCGAGGCGCTGCTAGGCTCGGCGCGACGACCCGGAGGGAGCGTCGACGTATGCGGACCATCGCGCTGTACGGCAAGGGGGGCATCGGAAAGTCGACCGTCGCCTCGACCCTCGCCGTGCTCTTCGCCGAGAGCGGCGCGCGCGTGCTGCTCATCGGCTGCGATCCGAAGCACGACTCCTCCTACAAGGTCGTCGAGCGAGGCAGCGTTCGCACGGTGATGGACGTCCTGCGAAACAAGCCCGACGATGAGGTCGCGGTCTCCGACGTGCTGATGCGCGGTCGCCTGCGTCACCTCGACTGCATCGAGACGGGCGGCCCCGAGCCGGGCGTCGGCTGCGCCGGGCGCGGCATCACCCGGATGTTCGAGCTGCTCGAGCAGCTCAGCCTCCCCGGTGACAAATACGACGTGGTCATCTACGACGTGCTGGGCGACGTGGTGTGCGGCGGGTTCGCCGCGCCGATCCGCGGCGGGCACGCGCACGAGGTCTACGTCGTGTCGTCAGGCGAGGTCATGGCGATGTACGCGGCGAACAACATCTGCCGCGCCGTCATCAACAACCGTCGGAGCGGCGTGCGGCTGGGCGGGATCATCGCGAACCTCCGAGCGGTCCGCGGCGAGGTGCGCATCCTCGAGGAGTTCGCGCGCCTGTTGAACATCCCCCTGCTGCCGCCGATCCCGCGTGATCCGAGCGTCGCGGCCGGCGAGATGGCCTATCGGACGGTCGTCGAGCACGCGCCCGACTCCGACGCCGCGAAGGCCTGTCGGGTGCTCTTCTCCGCGCTCGTCGCGGGCGATCCCGATCAGCTCGCGCCGCCGACCCCCCTCGACGACGACGCCTTCGAGCGCTTCGTGCAGAGCACACGAGACTTCTGAGGCCGACCCGAGGACCCGATGGTGCACGTGAATCAGCCCGACGAGCTGTTCGGTTGGCTCGCCTCGTGGATCTCGGCGCCGGGCCCCTTCGCCTGCGAGTCGGTGCGCTTCGACGCTACCGGGACGCTCACCTTCGAGCTCCACGCGCGCGGGCGTGACCTCGCCCTCGCCTGGTCGATCGGCGACCCCAAGCCCGAGCAGGCGCCGTTCTACGACGGCTCGCTCGCCTTGGTCGGCGAGTCGATCGCGCCCGGCGTCGAGGCGATCGCCGCGCGGCAGCTGCGCATGCGGCTCGACGAGCTCAAGCAGCGGCGTCGGCTCCCGCTCCTGGAGCGCCACCACCGGCGCCAGAGCTTCGTCCTCGCCGACGGTCTCGTCCGGCAGCTCTTCGGCGATCTGCTGGAGCCCGGGGTCACGCGCTGCGGGATCTACAGGCTCGATCGCGTGACGATGGAGGGGCGCGGCGTGCTCGCTCTCTGGTTCAGCGGCGTCGGTCGCGCCTATGGCCTGCGACTCTGCGCCGCCGAGGTGCCCGCCGAGGGGTCGCTCCTCGGCCGCTACGGGCCGCTCGCGCTCGTGCGCCCGCCCGGCGGACCGTCGTCGGCCGACACCGAGCGCGTCGATCGCTTCGTCGGCTACGTTCTCGCGCTCTGCGTGCACGATGGGATGGAGCTGCTCGCGCCGCACAAAGCCCCGTCGGTGGAGGACGCCGAGATGTGGCCCGGCGGCGCGTCGAACAACCCCTTCTTGCACGACTTCGCGACCGCGGGCGGCCTCGTCATCTCCGCGCTCTACGCCAGCCGCGGCGCCGTCTCCCCGGTGTTCCATGCCGACCGGGAGTGCTCGGCCTTCGCCTCGTACTTCAGCGGGCAGGCCGAGACATCCTACCTCCCGCTCGACGGCGTCCGCCCCACCCAGACGTTCCTGCGATCGATGCGGATCGCCGACACGCACGAGCTCGATGCGATCATGACCGGCTACCAGAAGCAGTTCACCTCGCTCGTGCGCGAGACCGTGGACGAGCGTCCGGAGCTGCTGTTCGTCATGGGCACGTGCGTCTCGCGCATCATCGGCGACGACGTCGGCGAAGCCGTGCGCGACGCCGACCCGGACGGCACGGTGCCGACGATTTGGCTCGAGACGACGGCGACCGATCGCGATCAGCACCACCGCATCTTCTGGAAGCGCATCGTCGAGCTGTTCCAGAGGCCAGCCGCCGCCGACGCGCCGCCGTCGGTGAACCTCATCGGCTACGGCTACCACCGCACGCGCAGCATGCCCGAGCTGTCGGCCTTGCTCGAGAGCGTCGGGGTGCGCCGCAACGCGAGCCTGGTGCCGTCGTTCGACGTCGAGGAGCTGCGGCGCCTCGGCGACGCGCGCCTGAACCTGCTGATGCCGTCGATGGCCGTGCGGCAGTCGATGGAGTGGGCGCTGCCCCTGCTGCGCGCCCCCGCCGTCGAGGCCCCCTCGCCCTACGGCCCGACGGGGACGCACGCCTGGATCGAGGCGGTGTGCACGTTCTTCGAGAAAGGTCCGCTCGCCGAGGGGTGGTTCGAGGCGCACTTCGCGCCGCACCGGGCTCGCTGGGAGGCCGCGGTGGCGCGGGCGCGCCGGCACCGCGTCGGCATCGTGCTCATGGTCGATCATTTCGACCGGGTGCTGCCCCTCTCGCGCGGGGGGGTGCCGTGGCTGTCGCTGCTCGCCGAGATGGGCTTCGGCATCGACGTCCTGCTCGCATCTTCGAAGGCGACGCGGCTGCGCTCCGCCGACGACCACGACGCGCGCGCGCGCCTAGGCCACCTGCTCGGCGCCGACGGGCGGCACACCGTCGCGAGCGTCGCCGCCGAGGAGCTGCGCGAGGCGATCGCGGCGTCGAGCTTCGAGCTCCTCTACGACGAGGCGCTCACCGATCGGCGCGCCACCTCGCTCGGCAAGATCCCCATCGCCTACACCGATTTCGAAATGGGCTTCGAGGGGGCGTGTCGGACGCTCGAGGCCCTCGTCGCGCGGGCTCAGACCCCGTTCTTCCGCCGATACGGCCGCCACCTCGGTGGGGGGTGGTGATCGTGGCGAAGAGGAC
>JAJXTK010000085.1 GCA_021783935.1 Myxococcales bacterium
ACGAACCTCGACGCCGCGCAGACGCTCGTGCAGCAGCAGGTCGCCTTCGCGATGGCGGCCGTCCCCAAGTCGCTCGGCGTGATCCCGCCGTTCGTGCTCCAGTACGATCCGACCAACGCGCCGGTGGTGCAGGTCGCGGTCTCGGGCGGCGGGCTCGGCGGCCCGCAGCTCTACGACTTCGCGATGAACCAGATCGAGCCGCTGCTCGAGGGGATCCCGGGCGTCGCGAGCGCCGCGGTCAACGGCGGCCAGCAGCGGCAGATCAACGTCATCGTCGACCCGGCCGCGGCGCAGGCCCGCGGCATGACGGCGAGCGACATCGCCGCCGCGGTGCACGACGCCAACGCGCTCTTGCCCTCGGGCGAGTTCATCGCGCCGACCTTCGACGCCAACGTCTACACCAACGCCGTCCCCGAGGCCGTGCACGAGATCGGCGACGCCGTCGTCAAGAACGAGGGGGGCAGGCCGGTGCTCCTGCGCGACGTCGCGCGCGTCGAGGACGGCGGCGCCGCGCCGACGCAGACGGTGTCGGTCGACGGGCGCGGCGCCGTGTACCTGAACGTCCTGCGCGTCCCGGGGGGCAACACGCTGCGGATCGTCGACGCCGTGAAGAAGACGATCGCGTCGCTGCGCGGGCTGCCGCCGGGGGTGCAGGTGCGGGCCGTGTTCGACGCCTCGACCTTCGTGCGCACCTCGTACGCCGGTCTCCAGCGCGAGCTGCTCCAGGCGATGGGGCTCATCGCGCTCGTCATCCTGTTCTTCCTCCAGAGCGGGCGCGGCACGCTCGTCGTCGCGATCGCCATCCCGCTCGCCTTCGGCCTCACGCTGCTCGTGCTCTACGCGACGGGGCAGTCGCTCAACGCCTTCACGCTCGGCGGGCTGACGCTCGCGATGGGGCCCGTGGTCGACGGCACGGTCGTCGTGCTCGAGTCGATCCACCGTCACCAGAAGCAAGGGGCGTCGCTCGCGCGCGCGGCGCTCGAGGGGACCAACGCCGTCGCGCTCCCGGTGCTCGCCTCGACGCTCTGCACGATCGCCGTGCTCTTGCCGGTGGTGCTGCTCCAAGGGCTGGCCAAGAAGCTCTTCGTGCCGCTCGCGATCACCGTCGCCTCGGCGATGCTCGCCGCCTATCTGGTCAGCATGTTCGTCACGCCCGTCGCGGCGCGCTACCTCCTGTCGCTCGCGCCGCCGGGGCGCGTCGGTCGCGCGGTCGGCGGGCTCGTCGATCGCATCGCCGACGGCTACGCCACCGCGCTGCGCACGGCCCTGCCGATGCGCACCTGGATCGTCGTCGCCGCCGGCGTCATGACGGCGGGCGCGATCTGGGCGGCGACGCGGCTGCCGAGCACCTTCTTCCCGGAGATCGACGAGTCGACCGAGACGGTCTACGTCCGCTTCGCGCCCGGCATCTCCCTCGACGAGTCGTCGCGCCGGCTGAGCGCGATGGCCAAGCGGCTCGCCGAGGAGCTGCCCGAGGGGGAAGTCGAGCTGGGGCTCACCAACGTCGGCTCGCCGCAGAACGCGCGCAGCGCCATGACGAGCCCGAACGACGGCCCGCACATGGGCTTCATCCAGCTCGCGCTCGTCGAGCCGGGGCGCCGGCGCCACTCGCAGCGTCAGATCGCCGACCGGCTACGGCAGCTGCTCCACCGCGACGATCCCGGCGTCGAGGTGCTCGTCTTCCCGGGCGGCCTGGTGGCGAGCGTCTTCAGCAACGGCTACGTCGCGCCGATCGCCGTCGAGGTGCGCAACGAGAACCTCACCGCGCTCGAGGCGCAGGCCAAGGACATCGCCGCCGTCGCGCGCGAGGTCGAAGGCGTGCGCGATCTGCGCGTCGAGCTGCAGACCGAGTACCCCGAGATCCACGTGAACACGATCCGTGAGCAGGCCGGCGTCGTCGGGGTCACGGCGCGCGCGGCCGCGCAGGCGACGCTCGACGCGACGCTCGGCAACATCAACCTGCCCGGCGTCTGGATCGACCCGGACAACGGGCAGGCCTACTACGTCGTGACCTACTACGACGAGGCGAGCGTCCCCGACCTCGAGGCGCTCGTGCAGCTGCCCGCGCGCGTCTCGCCCGACGGCAAGGCGGTCGTGCTCGGCGCCTACGCCGAGGTGCAGCGCCAGCCCGGGCCCGTCGCGATCGAGCGCGATCACATGGGGCGGGTGACCGAGGTCTACATGCAGACCGAGGGGCGCGACGTCGGCAGCGCCGCGGACGAGCTCGAGCGGCGCCTGCGGGCCGACGCGCGCACCAAGAAGATCGACTTCGGCTTCGTCGGCCAGGTCGATCTCATGCGCACGACCTTCTCCGGCCTCGGCGTCGCCGTCACGCTCGCGGTCCTCGTCGTCTTCGGCGTCATGACGATCCAGTTCCGATCGCTGCGCCTGCCGTTCGTCATGCTCTTCGCGATCCCGGTCTGCCTCGTCGGCATCACGCTCGCCCTGCTCGGCGCCGGGCAGGGCTTCTCGGTGACCGCGCTCATGGGCGCGCTCATGGTCGTCGGCATCGCGGTCGCCAACGGCATCCTGCTCGTCTCGGAGGCGAGCCGACGCTACAGCGACGGGGCCGACAAGGTCGAGGCCGTCGTCGGGGCGGCGCGCACGCGGTTCGTGCCGATCATGATGACGAGCCTCGCGACGATCATCGGCCTCTTGCCGACGGCGCTCGCCTTCGAGCGCGGCACCGAGGCGAACCAACCGCTCGCCCTCGCCGTCGTCGGCGGGCTCTCGTCGTCGACGATCCTGTCGCTGTTCCTCGTCCCCTCGATGTTCCTGTTCCTCGCGCGGCGCATCCCGCCGCCGACGCTCGAGCCCTCCGCGCCCGAGCAAGCGCCGGCGCGCTGACCGACCGACGGCGAAAGCTCGATCGCGCGCTCGATGCGCCGAGCTGCTCGCGCTCCTGCGCAGGGCGTCCGCTTCCGCCAACGCGCACCGCGGCCCCTGGCGCGGCCGCGTCGTGAGCCACGGGCGCAACGCGGCCGCGCCGCCCCGTTCGCGCTGCCGTCGATCGAGGCCGTCGGCTCGGGCACGGCGGTCGCACACGCCGCCCCGACATGAAGCAGGACGACTTCGCCGCCGTGGCGAGCGCGCGCTTGGGTCGAACGCTGCGCGGCAAGTGGCGCCTCGAGTCTCTGCTCGGGGTCGGCGGAACGTCGGCTGTGTACGCCGCCTCGCACGTCAACGGTGCGCCGGTCGCGATCAAGATCCTGCACCCCGGCCACGGGGTGTGCCCGGAGGTGCGCGCGCGCTTCTTCCGCGAAGGGCACCTCGCCAACCGCGTCCGCCACCCCGCGATCGTCGGCGTGCTCGACCAGGACGTCGACGAGGTCGACGGCGCCGCGTTCCTGGTGATGGAGCGTGTCGACGGCGAGTGCCTCGACGATCGCGCGCGCCGCACGCTCTTCGGTGACGACGAGCTGCTCGACGTCGCCGCGCAGGTGCTCGCGGCGCTGGTCGCCGCGCACGCCGCGGGGGTCGTCCACCGCGACCTCAAGCCCGAGAACCTGCTCGTCGACGGCGACGGGACGATCCGCATCCTCGACTTCGGCATCGCGCGCGCCATGGCGCCCGAGGGAGACGCGGCCGCGACGGTCATCGGCGCGATCTGCGGCACGCCCGGCTACCTCGCGCCCGAGCAGGCCCGCGGCGATCGCGACGCGATCTCGCCGCGCACCGACCTCTTCAACCTCGGCGCCACGCTCTTCGCGCTCGCCGCCCGCCGCCCGCCGATCGAGGGGCCGACGCTGCAGGTCGAGCTCTTGCGCGCGGCCTGCGAGCAAGCGCCGCCGCTCGGCAGCGTCGCCGCCCAGGTCTCGGACGACGTGTGCGCGATCGTCGACCGCGCGACGGCCTTCGCCCCCGAGGACCGTTGGCCCTCGGCCGCGGAGATGCTCGCGGAGGTGCTGCGCGCGCGGCGGCTTCGCGGTCGAAGGCAGCGCACGCTCTCGACGCGCAACGCCACCCCGTCGCTCGCCCCCGAGCCCGCGCGGAGCGGCGTCGACTCTTGCGGAGCGATCGCGACGCCCAGCGCCATCGCCAAGGACGCCGTCACGCTCCCAGGCACCCCCTCGGCGAAGCGCGCGCTGCGCAAGGTCGTGATCACGGTGATGCTCGCGGCGCCGCTGCTGCTCGTCGCCCTCGCGGCCCGCGTCGAGCTGCGGTGGCGCCCGCACGCGACGACGGCCGCGGCCGCTGCGCAGGTGCAGGTGGCGACGGCCGCGCCCGAGGCGGCGAGCGCGAAGGCGCCGGAGCCGATCCTGGTGACCGTGTCCGCGGACCCGCCCACGAGCGCGCGTGCGCCGAGCGCGACGCCGAGCTCGGCCGCGAAGGCCGCGACGGCCCCGAGCGCGCGCGCGGCCGCGAGCCCATCGGCGGCCGCCACGCCGAGCGTCGTGCAGCGGACGGTCGCGGCGCGCGAGGACGACCCGGTGCCGGTGTTGCCGGGCTATCGCGAGTCGCCGTACTGAGGCCGCGCTCAGCGCGTGTAGACGCTCGCCGACTTCGGCGAGAGCGGCACGACGATCGCCCCGCCGCTCACCGTCACGTTCGGGGCGCCGTAGAGGTCCTTGAGCACGGTGCCGTCGGGGACCGAGAGCGCCGCGGGGATCGTCGCCGTCACCGAGCGCGACGTCGTGCCGCGGTTGAGCGCGACGATCACGACGTCGGTCGAGGCGCCGCGCGCGTACACGTAGCCGTCGCCGTCGGTGTAGAGCGTCGTGCGGCTGCCGCGGCGCAGCCCCGGCAGCGTGCCGCGCGCCTTGGCGATCGTCTGCACCTTCGCGAGCAGCGCCGCCTCGTTCGCGTCGAGCGCGCTGCCGAACCGCATCGGTCGCCGGTTGTCGGGGTCGCCGGTGCCGGGCTGGCCGTACTCGTCGCCGTAGTAGATGAGCGGCACCCCCGGCTGCGTGAGCAGGAAGACCTGCGCCAAGAAGAGCTGCTGATAGGGCGCGTTCGTGGTCGGCGTCGCGGGGGGCGCGTTGAACGCCTGCATCGTCGTGTCGCCGGTCACGTCGCCGTTCGCGCGCGAGAGGAAGCGCGCGACGTCTTGGCTGCCGAGGAACGGGGCCATCGCCGCGCCTGCCGGGTACTCCGATTGCCCGGCGACGACGGCGTTGTCGAGATCGCCCATCGTCCCGCCGTTCTGCGCGAAGGCCCAGTCGATCGAGAAGTAGAGCGGGAAATCGAGCTGCCCGGCGAGCCAGTCGGGGCCGATGTACTGCGAGATCAGCGCGCGATCGGCGGCGCTGCTGCCGGAGGCCGTCTCGCCGACCGTGTAGTAGCGCGCGTTGCCGTGGCCGAAGCGCGAATTGATCATCGCGCGCAGCGACGTCGTCGCGATGTTGTCCATGTGCTTGACGGCGTCGACCCGGAAGCCGTCGGCGTCGGTCTGCTCGAGCCACCACTCTGCGTCGCCGATCATGGCGTGGACGGCGTCCATGTTCTGCCAGTTCACGTCCGGCAGATACGGCGCGAACCAGCAGGTCTTGTTGGCGACCGGATCGCCCCACTGGCACGCCGAGGTGCCGCAGATGCAGGGGTTCGACACGGCGTTGAACCAGCCGTCGGCCTTGTGCGTGACGTAGTAGTCGTGCTCCTGGTGCAGCTGGTTCTGCGCGATGTCGAAGATGATCCGAATGCCGTGCTTGTGCGCCTCGGCGACGACGGCCTTGAGGTCGTCGAGCGCGCCCCAGTGCGACTCCACCGCTCGCGGCTTGGTGACCCAATAGCCGTGATAGCCGGAGAACATGAACGAGTCGGTGCCCGAGAAGGCGTTGTGCGTGTTCATGTTCGCCGGCGACATCCACATCGTGCGCACGCCGAGCGCGTCGAAGTAGCCGGCCTTCAGCTGCGCGAGCACCCCCGCGTAGTCCCCCCCTTGGTAGTTCGCGGTCGGCTGCACGCCCGACACCGGGCCGTCGTTGCTCGCGTCGCCGTCGACGAAGCGATCGGTGAACACGAAGTAGAGCGGGCCGTCGGTCCACTCGAAGGGGTTCGCCTCGACCCACATCGGCACGAGCACGTCGTCGGCCGCGGCGCCGGCCGCGTCCTTGGCGACGACGTCGAAGGTGTACTTGTTCGGCGCGAGCCCCGTGACGTGGACGGTGATCGCGCCGCTCGTCGCGTCGAAGCTCAGCGCGCTCGCGGGAACGGGCGCGCCGGCCATGGTGACCACGAGCGAGGTGGTGTCCGGCGGCACGGGGGCGCCGGTGGTCGTCGCGACGCTGGCGACGTACTGCAGCGCGAGATCGATGGTGCCGCTCGGCGTCGCCGAGACGCTGGTCACCGTCAGCTCGGGCTTGTGGCAGTCGCCCACGACGAGGCGCGAGTTCTCGACTCCGCCCACGTACCGAGTCGTGGCGTTGGCCGGGTCGAATAGGTAGGTGCTGCCGTTGACGATGAACTTGTAGCCCCACTCGCCGGGAGGGATCGTGAGCTCGGCGCGGTAGGTGCCGCCGTAGAGCCCGTCGAGCATCGGCGTCTTGGTCTTGAAGCCGTCCCACTCGCCGAAGACCTGCACCGACTCGCCGGTCGGGTTCTGAAGGCGGAAGCTCGTCTTGCAGTCGCGCACCGGCAGGATGCCGACCTCGCCGAGCGTCGCGTCGGCCGGCGCGTCGCCGGGCGTCGTGTCGCCGCTCGTGTCCGCGTCGCCGCCGGCCGTGTCGGCTGCGTCCGCGTCGCCGAGCGGGCTCGCGTCGGGCGCGCTCGAGTCGTCGCCGACGCCGACGTCGCCGACCTCGACCGGCGGCACGTCGGAGCTGCAGCCGATCTCCCCCGCGAGCGCGACGAGCACCAGCGCGCCGCCCAAGACCCCGAAGCGCTTCATCGCGCACCTCCACGACGACGCAGCGCCGCGAGCGCGCCCGCGGCCGCGATCACGATCCACCCGCCATGGCCGCCCGGCGCGGCCTGGGTCGAGCAGCCCACGCTCGCCGTCGAGGTCGCCGTCGAGGTCGGCGGAGCCTCGGCGCCCATCGCGGCCGGCGCGGGCCAAGGGCCCGCCATCGTCACGTCCGGTCCCTCCGGCGGGAAGCACGGGTCGGCCGCGCTCGTCGCGGCGCGATCGAGCATCGCGAGCACGTAGGCGCCGGCGCCGAAGCCGACCATGGGGATCGACCCCTCGTAGTCGCCCGTCTGCGGATCGAAGAGCTCCGCGATCAGGTCGAGGTTGTCGTGCGCCTGCTCGGTGACCCACCACAGCAGCTTGGCGGCCTCGGCGTCGCGCCCCATGCGGTGCAGCGCGGAGGCGAGCCGCAGATCGACCCAGAGCCACTCGGCGTCGTCGTAACCGCCGCCGTCCTCGTTGCGAAAGAGGCCATAGCCGGACTCGACGCCGAGCGCCCCTTGGAGCGCGTTCACCGTCGCCTTGGCGACGGCCCCCTTCGGGTTCACGAGCCCGAAGTTGATCGCCTCGAGCACCGCCGCGTCGTGCTGCTGGGCGCCGCGCGCCACCGCCTCGACGCTCTGGGCGAGGGTGCCGTCGGCGAGCTCGTCGTTCTTCAAGATCGCGTCGCGCAGCGCCTTCGCCTTCGCGGACTGGCCCGCGTCGCACAGGCCGCGCGCGTCGGCGATCGAGGTGTACGTGAAGCGCTGCTGCTTGCCGTTCCAGTGCGTCTCCCAGATGGAGCTGTCGGCCTTGACGACGCCAGTCGGATCGAAGAGCGCGGCGATCGTCGTCGCCGAGGCGTCGAGGTCGCTCGAGCCCGCGGCGTGCGCAGCCCACATCGCGAGCCCGAAGCCATCGAACTCGATGTTGGGACCGTCGGCGTTGCTGTCGCTCTCCTCGGTGCCATTGCCGAAATAGCGAACCACCGAGATCGAATAGGGGGCTCCGACGTAGCTCTGATAGCCGCCGACGCTCGCCCCCTTCATGAACGCGACGGCCGCCTTGGCCTCGCTCGCGTGCCCCATGCGCGCGAGCGCTGCGGTCGCGTAGCTCATGTCGCGCACCCACGAGATCCACCACTGACCGGGCGGCAGCGCCGCGAGGAGCTGCCCGCCCGACGGCGCCGGCAGGCGCGACTGCGCCATGC
This sequence comes from Myxococcales bacterium, assembly GCA_021783935.1. Taxonomy (GTDB): domain Bacteria; phylum Myxococcota_A; class Polyangia; order Polyangiales; family JADJMO01; genus CAIXWQ01. The sequence continues at coordinate 8,034 of JAJXTK010000085.1, forward strand.
GCAGCACGCTCTCGCTCTGGCGATAGACCGCGAGCTCGTGCGGGTTGAGCCCCGCGGGCGGCGCCGCGCGCCAGCTCTCCCACGCGGCGACCTCGTCGCTCACGAGCTTGTCGGCGGCGCGACCGGCGACGAACGAGCCCGCGCTCGCCGCGTCGCCCAGCGTGACCAGCGCGCCGACCCAGCGCGTCTCGCCCGGCGCGATGCCGGCGAGCGACCACTCGAGCGCAGGCACCGCGTCGTTGGCGGGCCCCGTGCTCGCGACGTCGGTCAGATCGCCGCCGAGGTTCACGACGTCGTAGGGGTTCGCGAGCCCCGCGGCGTAGGCGCCGTGGTGCACCGTCGGCGTGAGCGAGAGCGTGCGCGCGGTGAGGCCCGAGGGGCCGGTGACGGTGAAGCTGTCGGTCGCCGCGGCGTAGCTGAGCGACTCGCCGGTGTTGTCGGGGTTGGGCGCGCCGACGCCGAGGTGCAGGTTGACGAGCGCGAAGGCGGCCGCGTCGTTCAGCGTGACCGACGAGACGTTGGTGACCTCGAGGGCGATGACCATCGAGGCGGCCGAGAGCCCCCACGGCGCAAACACATGGGTCTTGGCCCGCAGCGGCCCGAACGACTGCGTGGCCACGACGACGTTGCCGTCGTCGAGGTACTCGGCCGCGTCGAGCGGGCGGTTCGAGAGCCAGCCCCCCTCGCCGTCGGCGCGCAGCCCGAAATACGCGTCGTAGGCGACGTTGCGCGTCTGCGTGGCGGCGTCCTTGGCCTTGTAGGGCGCCTCGGTGAGCCAGGTGACCTTGCGCAGCCCGAGGTCGTAGACGACGAAGCCATAGCCGTTGCCGCTGGTCGCCTGCCCGATCGACGGGTGCGGCACGGCGGCGCGCGCGGCGGAGGCGCCCGCGGCGAGCGCGAGCGAGAGGGCGGCTGAGAGCGTGAGGGTCGTCGATCGGCGCACGATCTAGCGCTAGCTGCCCGCGCGCATCGCGGCAATGCGCACCGCGGCAGGGGCGCCCGCTCACGCCGATCCGTGCGAGCCTCGTGGGATGTTCGCGATCCGCGCCGGGCGCCCGACCGACCACGGGACCTTCCTCGAGCTGTTTCAGGAGCTCGAGGTCCCCGACCCCCTGCCGACGCGCGAGACCTTCGAGGCGAGCATCCTGCCGGGCCTGTTCTTCCTGTGCGAGGGGGAGCGCGTCGTCGGCTACGGCCACGGGCAGCCGATCGGCCCGAGCTGGCACGTGATGCACGTGGTCACGGCGCGCGGCGCGCGCGGTCGCGGCGTCGGCGCGGCGATCATGGCCGAGCACGCGCGGCGGGCGCGGGGCGCGGCGCGCGCGCGCTGGCACCTCAACGTGAAGCGCGACAACCCGACCGCGATTCGCCTGTATCAGCGATCGGGGATGTCGATCGCCTTCGCGAGCTGGGCCATGATCATCGACTGGGCCGACGTCGCGCACCTCCCCGACTCGCCGCCGGGCACGCCGTCGGTGCTCGCCCCCGAGCAAGACGAGGCCTTCGAGCGGGCGCTCGGCCTCGGCGCGGGGGAGATCGCCGCGCAGCGCGCGCGGCCGGGGCGCGTCGTCGTCGGCGTGCGCGCGGGCGATCAGGCCACCGCGTGGGCGTCGTTCGTGCCGGCGTTCCCGGGCGCGATGCCGTTTCGACCGATCGATGCGCGCTACACGCGCGCGCTCTTCGAGGCGATGCGGCCGCACGCGCGCCCGGAGCACGCGCACGTGCGGATGTTCGTCGAGCGCGACGAGGCGGTCGCGCGCGCATGCGAGGCCGCCGGCGGGCGGGTGCTCGTCGAGCTCTATCGCATGGAGGGGGACGTGCCGCGGTGAGCGGAGGCGTCGCCGCGCTCACCCCCTGCGCCGCGCCACCAGCACCCACGCGCGCGCGTCGCTGTGGCCGTCGTCGTCGAACATCGTCGAGCGCAGCTCGAGGATCTCGAAGAGCGGCTCGACCGCCGAGGCGACGTCGAGGGCGCTGTGCCTCGGCGGCCCCACCTCGCGCGGCGGGCCATCGGTCGAGCCGATGAGGCTGTGCCAGATCCCGCCCGGATCGAGCAGGCCATGCACCCGCGACGCGAAGCGCGCGCGCTCCTCGACGTCGCGGAAGACATGGAAACAGCCGCGGTCGTAGACGAACGCGAACGGCCGCCCCGGGACCTCGTCGACCAGGAAGTCGGCGGCGAGCAGCCGCACCTCGGCCCCCGCGCCGGCGGCCCTGGCCTTCGCCCTCGCGATCGCGGTCGGCGACAGATCCACGCCGGTCACCTGGAAGCCGCGCCGCGCGAGCCAGACGGCGTTGGTCCCGGTGCCGCAGCCGATCTCGAGGGCGCTGCCGGGCCGGACGCCGTGCGCCTCGAGCACGGCGGGCAGGTGCGCGTCGGGCCGGCCGGTGTCCCACGGGTGCGTGCCGTCGACGTAGCGCTGGTCCCAGCTCGCCGAGTCGGTGGGTCTGCTTGGTTGGTTGCTCACGACGCGTCCTCCGAGCGGTCACGCCCTCGGGCGGCGTGCGGGCATGAGCCCTGCCGCTTCGTAGCATCGGATCGCCGCCCCCGCCCGGGCCCTGACCCGCTCCTTACCGGACCAGCGCGCGCCTCACTCCTGCTTCTTGGCGCGAGCGCCGAGGTAGGCGTCGTAGTCGAAGCCGAGCGTCGCGATGACGCTCGAGTTTCGCTGGCCGAACTGATCGCCGATGCGCGCGAGGGCGAGCCCATAGAGGTAGGCGACGTCGAGCTTGAACGGGCCCCCCGCGAAGCTGACGCCGCCGGTCCAGGTCGTCTCGTCGAGCCCCGCGCGGGCCCAGACGTGGCGTTGCACGAGGGGGAGCTGCACGCCGAGGTTCGGGTTGATGAGCACCGAACGTGCCCGCTCGAGGCCGTCGTAGCGATCGAGGACCGTGCCGCCGACGTCGAGCAGGGCGCCGCGCCACGGCGACCACGCGGCGCCGAGGCGGTACTCGTACGAGCGGAAGAGGGCCGACTCGCTGACGCCACCTTGGGTGCGAGTCTCCATGTCGTGATTTAGGATCACGCGCACGCCTGCTTGCCAGTGATCGTCCGGGTGCCAGTGCAGCCCGACGCCGCCGGAGGGCAAGTACGAGGTGCCGTAGTGGATCGGGGCCGCGCCGCCGTCGGGCACGAGGTTCGCGTCCGAGAGCTCGAAGGAGGCGAGGAAGCCGAGGCTCCAAGTCGGCGACAGGGGCTTGGCGAACTTCATGAAGACCGCCGAGTCCGCGAGCTGCCCCATCGACGCGGGCTTTCGGGTGCTCGCCGGGGTGTCGCTCCACACCCGTACGTCGTCGGCGTGCTGCGAGAGCGCGATCACATAGAGGACGGCGTCGTCCCAGAAGGTGGGGCTGGTGAAGCCGACGGCGCTGAAGGTGAAGAGGTTTCCCGTGTCGAGGTAGCGCGCGGCGCCCGCGTCGACGATCGCGGTGCCGGCGTCGCGGATCACCAAGCCGTAGTTGCCGGTGGTCGCGCCGTCGCCGCCCATGCCGATGGTGACGACCCCCTTCTTGACCTGCCCGCCGGCGAACTCGCGCAGCGCGATCTCCGGGCCCGCGTGGGCGGGGCGCGAGAGCCCGAGGGTGGCGAGGGCGAGGAGGAAGGCTGCGCGAGGAGCCATGGTCTTGAGGTCGCCCATACATACGGCGCGCGAGGTCGCCCGACAAATCGTCAGGTGTGATGGGGCATCATCCCGGGCACCGTCGCGCCTCGCGCCCGCCTCACCGCTTGGGCACGTCGACGCTCACCGTCACCTGATTCTTGTGGCGCAGGACGCGAAGCTCGAGCCGCTGGCCGGCGTGGGCGGCCTCGATGCCCCGGAAGGTCGGCGCGTCGGAGACGCTCTGGCCGGCCGCCGCGAGGATCACGTCGCCCGCTTGGAGCTTGCCGTCGGCCGGGCTTCCGGGGACCACCTGCACGACCAAGATGCCCACCCCCTCGATCGGGTACATGGCGAGCCCGAGGACCGGGCTGCCGGTGAGACCGGCGCCCTGCGTCGCCTCGACCGTCACCACCGACGTCTGCCCGCCGTCGAGCGCGCGGAAGCTCAGGCTGCAGAAGGCATCGTCGTCGCCGAGCGCCTGGCAATCGAACTCCTTCTTGTGATCGCACCCCGAGACGTCGAGCAGGTGCGCGTTCGTGTGCGACTTCTGCCAGACGGCGAGGCGCGCCGGATCGGCGGCGACGGCGGGGGGCGGCGTCGGCACGCCCGCCGCGGAGACGCGGATGCGATCGTCGGGGCACGAGTACAAGGTCGAGAACTGGAGCCGCGCGGCGGAGAGCTCGGCCGGCGAGGCGGGGCTCGGCGGCGCGGCCGACCCCTCGCCGTCCCCGTCGGAGGCGCCTGACGACTCGCTCGTCGAGCCCGATCGCAAGCTCGGATCGCGCACGACCGAGGGGCCGCAGCCGAGCGACGCGGTGCCGAGCGCGGCGAGCGTCGCCAAGAGCGCGCGAGCGATCGGCATCGCGCGAGGGTACGGGCGCGCGATCGCGGCGTCGAGGCGCGCGCGCACGGGGCGCTCGCCGCGCGTTACCTCCACGTCGAGGCTCTCGCCGCCGCCCTGCCGTGGCCCGCGCGGGTCAGGCGTACGCGCGGCGCGCCGCTCACGGCGTGAGCGTGAGCACCGAGACGAAGTAGCCACCGACCTGATCGATCGGCACATCGGCGCTCCGCCACCCCGCGGGGGGCGCGGCATAGGCGGGGAAGCCCGGGGGCGCCGGGTGGCTCGAGTCGGCGTTCGAGCCGGCGCCGACGATCGTCGCGTCGGCCACGCGCGGCGCGCTCGGGTCCCACACGATGAGGCTCGTCGTCAGCGTGTCGCGGCGCACCGGGTACGACTTGCCGCCCGTCGCCGCCGTCACGGGGGCGCCGAGCATGGCCGGCTTCACGTGGTGCACGAGCACGCCGTGGAACACGGCGCCCGGGGCGAGCGCGATCCCCGCGCCGCTCGCGACGACGCTCGCGCCCGTCGGGTGCCCGCTGCCGTCGTCGGCGAACAGCTCGACGGCGCCGAGCCCGCCGTCGGCGCCGACCGCGCCCTGCAGATCGTCGACCGCCGCGACGCTGTCGGTGTCGTGCATGGCGATCTCGAGCGTCTGCCGATCGAGGCCGATCTCGCTCGAGAGGAACACCCGATAGGTGCGCGCCGCGCTCGTCGGGTTGGTGAGCGTGATCGGCACCAGCACGTCGCCGCCCGCCGCGGGCGCGCTCTTGGCCGCGTACGCCGGGCACACCCCCGCCGTCGGCGGCAGCGTGACGAGCCGCAGCTCGTCGAGCGCGACGTCGGCGGGCCCCCCCGCGAGCGACTTGAGCGCCACGATCTCGAGCTGTCGCAGCGCGCCGAAGAAGGTCTGATCCTCGACGACCGCGCGCGCGGCGTAGAAGTGGTAGTTGCCGCGCGACTGCGCGAACGCGCTCGTCGAGAGCACGACGTGCTGCCACGCGCCAGCGGCCGCCGGGGTGAGCCAGAAGTTCGCGTAGCCGTGCATCTGCGAGTCGGTGAGGTTGCCGCCCGAGGCGTTGGGCCCGACCCACGGATCGCCTTGCAGCCAGTGGTAGCTCCACAGCCCCACGGTGGCGCCCGACGACGAGAGCAGCGCGCTGCCCGCCGGCAGCCGCACCCACGCCTCGATCGCGTTGGCGAGATCCGGGTGGTAGGTCGGCGAGCCGTCGAGGTACTGCGGGCGCAGCTTGCCCTGGAAGAACACGGCGCTGCTCGCACCGTAGTTGAACGACGCGGCGGCGCTGGTGCCGTTGGCGCCCGGGTGCACGATGGTGCCGTTGGCGACGTCGCTGCCGCGGAAGCCCTCGGCGGCGGTGTCGGACGAGGGGATCGCGCCCGACTCGAAGTCGGCGAGCGTGACGACGGGCGCGCTGGCGACGGGCGCGGCGCAGGAGGGGGC
>JAJXTK010000727.1 GCA_021783935.1 Myxococcales bacterium
GCTGAGCTCGGCGGCGAGAGCCTGACGGTGCGCACCCTCGAGCGCCTCGCCGAGCACCACCCCGAGTGGGCCATGCGCCTGGTCGTCGGTTCCGACGTGGTCGCCGAGCTGGATCGATGGACGAACCCCGACCGCGTTCGCGCGCTAGCGCCGCCGCTGGTGCTCGCGCGCGCCGGGGTGCCGGTGCCGGGCGGCGTCGAGGCGGCCCCGGCGGTGCTCCCCGAGGTGTCATCGACGTTCGTGCGCGAGGCCCTCGCGCGCGGCGAGGCGCTCGAGCCGTGGGTCCCGCGTCGCGTGCTCGCCTACGCCGGCGCCCGGGGGCTCTACGCGCGCAAGGACGCAGCGCCGGAGGAATCACGGGCAGATTCGCCCGGTTGAGCGTGGATCGCTCGGGTCGTTCCTAGCAGGCCGTTGAGAAATGGCCTGCGGAAACCGTGACAAACAGCAGGCCGTGTCGATCGCGCGGCAAGTTTCGGGTTCACGCGGGAGAGGATCGGGCAGTTGCGGAGAAGCTCAACGGCCCGCTAGCTCGCTCAGAGCCAGCTCGCACCGAGCGAGAAGAGCGGCCAACCGGCGCGGATCGTGATCGCGACGTGGTCGATGGTCTTGATGCGCGCCCCGACGAACCCGGTCGGGAAGAAGCGCGTGCTCGGCTCGCAGACCTCGTGGACGCAGCCGTCGTAGCGCGTGAAGCGCCAGACCACCGCCGGCTCGACGAACAGCGCGACGCGCCCGAGCCAGATGTCGACCGGCAACGACAAGGGGATGTAGAAGGCGTCGCTCGTGATCGGATCGCCGCCGTTGCCGGGCGGGGCGTACGAGCCGTAGCGCACCCAGTCGACCCCGATCGAGAGGCCGATCGTGTCATCGAGGCGCGAGAAGGGGGCGTGATCCCAGACGGGCAGGGTGAAGCGCGCCCCGAGGCCGCCGCCGGGCCCGTAGGCGTCGCCGACCCCGAAGACGCCGTGGATCTCCGAGTCGACGAGGTAGCTCGGGTGCCAGGAGGCGCGCGGCGGCGCCTCGTCGGCGCGGGCGAGCCTCGACGTCGTGAGCGCGATCGCGAGGCCGAGGAAAGGGAGTGCGGCGCGGCGCATGAGCGAGGGAGGCTAGCAGGCTGTGGACCTTCTCCGAGACCGACCGATCGGCTCGCGCGTCATCCCTGGATTCGTCGCGCGGTCGACCACGGGCAGCTGACGGTCACGGCTGCCGCAGGTCGCTTCTCAGAAGAACGAGACGCCGACGGTGAGCACCTCGGGGAAGCCCGCGCGCAGGGTCAACGCGACGCGATCGGAGAAGTGGTAGCGCGCGCCGGCCCAGAAGGCGGGCACGACGAACGAGTCGTTGCACGGCGCGCCGGCGATGCAGGCGCCGAGCGGCTGCCGCAGCACCAGGCCCGGCTCGCCGAAGACGCTCCACTTGTCGGAGAGCCAGAAATTCCACTGCAGGGCGACCGGAACATACAGGCGCCAGAAGGAGTTGCCCGAGCACGAGTTGCCGTTGCACCAGTACGCGTAGGAGTCGAAGTAGACGAGGTCGGCCCCGAACGAGATCGCGATCGAGTCGTTGATCGTCTTCACGAAGCCAGGGCTCATGATCGGGATCGAGAAGCGCCCGCCGACGCCGAAGCCCGTCGAGCCGAGCGTGTCGAAGAAGCCCCCGGGCTGCAGGATCCCGTGCGGCTCGATCTCCACCTTGTAGTCGGGCGGCGACGGGTCACGGATGGTCGTGGCCGCTTCGGCGGGCGTGGACGCGGCGAGCACGAAGGCGGATGCGACTACGAACGAAGCGAGCGCGGTGACGGGACGCATGTACCCTCCAAGGACCATTTCCCTCGGGTCCTGTACCGCGAGCCATCATGCACGAGACGGCCCCTGCCGCACGCGCAAATATGCTCGCGGGAAGCTCGTGGCGCCCCCTAGCGTTTGTTCCCCATCACGTCGTCGAACGCCGCGTCGAGGTCGTCGTCGAGGGACTTCTTCGCGCGCGCGCCGCTGCCTTTGTCGGCGCCCTGAGGCGCGAGCGCGGCCAGGCGCGCCTGCGCGTCGCGGTAGCGCGGGTCCATCGCCAAGACGGCCTTGAAGTAGTGGGTCGCCTCTTTGGCCGACTTGCGCATCTGCCAGAGATCGCCGAGCTGGTAGAGCAGCTCGAGCTCCTGCTCGGGGGCGAGCCCCGACGTCTGCAGCCCAGCCTCGAGCGCCGCGGTCGCCTCGGCGAGCGCCCCGCGCTTGATGTGGATATTCGCGATCATCGCGTGGCAGAGGGCCGCGCGGCTCGGGTCGCGCGCGGCGACACGGAACTCGGTGATCGCGTCGTCGTAGAGCATCATCTGCTCGTAGGCGATGCCGAGGTCGTAGTGGGTCGCGCTGTCGTTCGCGTCGACCTGCGCGGCGACCCCTTGCTTGAACTTCGCGAAGACCTCCTCGACGTCGACCTGATCGCTCGCCGCGGCGGGCTGCGCCTCGAGCGGCTCGATCTCGTCGAGCGCGTCGAGCGACGCCGCGATGTCGAACGCGCGATCGTCGCCCGCGACGGCCATTCCCGGCGAGGTCGCCAGCTCCTCGCGCGGCGGCGGGCCGAAGATCGCGTCGAGCTCGCGGAGCTTCTCGAGCAGCAGCGCGTTGTTCGGCGAGGCGCGAAGGGCCTCTTCGAGCGTCTCGCGCGCCGTCTCGTACACCCCCTGCGACGCGTAGAAATCGGCCTCTTCGAGCGCGGCCTCGATCTCGGCGCTCGGCGCCTCGACGGGGTGCTCGTCGGAGATCGGCGCCGCGGCAGCGCCCTCTTCGGCGACCTCCTCGAGGTCGTAGGCGGGCAGCGACTCGATCTCGGCCTGGACAGGCCCGAGGTGCGTCGGCTCCTCTTGCTCCCAATCCCCTTGCGGGGGCGGGGCCATCGGCGTCGCGGTGACGTCGCGCCGCTTGGCGTTCGGAAAGGTCGTGTCCGGCTCGTCGAGCTCGAGCGAGTAGCTCGGGAGCGGCTCCTCTTCCTCGGCGGCCGGCCGGAGATCGGCCTCGGGCTCGTCGAGCTCGTCGAAGCGCGCGCTCGGCGCGGCGGCGCGCTGCGGCGCGGGCTGCGGCGGCCGGGCGGGGGCGGGCTGCTCCTCGGCGGGCACCTGGCCCG
>JAJXTK010000728.1 GCA_021783935.1 Myxococcales bacterium
TCGGCGTCGAACGCGCCGAGGTGCTCGATCGCGCCTCGATCGGCGTCGACGTCGACGCGCCCGATGTCGGCCCCGAAGAGCGCGGCGTCGATCTCGGCGCGCACCGCGCGGGGCAGCGACGCGGCGACCAGCACCCGCGCGTCGATCGTCCGCGTGCGGCGCGCGCGGGCGATCGCCTCCAGCATCGGCGCGAGCAGTCGCCGGACCTCGCCGCGTCGACTCCCAGGCAGCAGCGCGACCGCGGTCGCGTCCTGCGCGATCGCCAGCGCGGCGCGCGCTCGTGCGCGCGGCGGGCCGAGGTGCTCGAGCGCCGGATGCCCCAGGTATCGAGCGTCGGCGCCGGCGGCGCGCCACAGCGGCTCTTCGAAGGGGAGCGTCACGACGAACCGATCGGCGGAGCTTCGCAGCGCGCGCAGCCGACGTGCGCCCCACGCCCAGACCTCGGGCGGCCCGACCCACACGACCGGCACGCCCCTCCGACGCAGCCAGCGCCCGAGCTGCGCGTTGGCGCTGCTCCAGGAGGCGAGCAGCGCGACGTCGGGCGGCGCGCGGCGCACCTCGGCGAGCACGCGCGCGATGGCGGTCGCGATCGCGGGCGCGCGCTCGACGACCTCGACGAGCCCCATCGCCGCGAGCTCGCGCGCGTGCGCGACCAGACGCACGCCGCGGGCCTCGAGCGCCTCGCCCCCGACGCCGAACGCGTCGATGCTGCCATCACCGGCATTGCTGCCATTGATGCCAACTCTGCCATCGCCGCCGTCGCGACCACGCAGGTGCGCGACGACGCTCGCGAGCGCGCGATCGCCCGACGGCTCGCCGGCGATGCAGAGCAGTCGCATCAGCCCTCGTCTTGCCCCTCGTCGTCCCGCTCGAGCCCCGCGACGCCTTCAGAGGGCGCATCGGCGGGCGCTTCGAAGAGCGGCGCTTGCTCGCCCTTCTTCGGCCTCTTGCGCTTCGGCGCGGGCGCGGGCGGCTCGCTCTTGCCCTCCACGGGCTTCGCCGCGCCGGTCAGCGACGCGGGGGCGAGCTCGCCGCGCAGGAGCCGGTCCAGCGTCGCCTCGTCGATCACGTGGGTGCCACGCTTCTTCGCCGCGTCGAGCTTCGCCTGGCCCGTCTTCTCGCCGGCGACCAGGAAGGTCGTGCCGGCGCGCACCGCGTCGTGCACCTCGCCGCCGGCCGCGCGCACGTCGTCGTGCACGGCCTCGCGCTTTCGCGAGAGCACGCCGGTCACGCAGACGCTCACGCCGACGAGCGGGCCGCTCTTCGCGGCGCGCTCGACCACGTAGGGGCGCGAGACGCCGCGGCGGTGGAGCTTCTCGAGCAGCTCGGCGTTCGCGGCGTCGCCGAGCCAGGCGCGGAGCGCGTCGATCATCGCGGGGCCGAAGCCGTGGATCTGCGCTGCGCGATCGGCGACGCCGGCGGCGCCGAGGCCGATCGCCTCCTCGAGCGAGGGGACCTCGGCGGCGAGCTGCTTGGCGGCGACCTGGCCGATCTGCGGGACGCCGAGCGCGCAGAGGAGCCGGTCGAAGCTGCGCTGCTTCGACGCCTCGATCTCGGCGACGACGTTGGCGGCGCTCTTGTCCCCCATGCGCTCGAGCGCGGCGATCTGCTCCTGCGTCAGGTCGTACAGGTCGGCGACGTCGCGCGCGAGCCCCTTGGCGACCAGCTGCTCGATCAGCGCCACGCCGAGGTGGTCGATGTCCATGGCGAAGCGCCGCGCGTAGTAGTGCAGGGCCGCGCGCACCACGGCAGGGCAAGCGCGGTTCGGGCAGCGAAGGGAGCCCTCGTCGCCGGTGTGCGCGACGTCGGTGTGGCACTCCGGGCACTGCGTCGGGACCTCGAACGGGTGCGTGCCGTGCGGGCGCTCTGCGTGCACGACCGAGACGACCTGCGGGATGATCTCTCCCGCCTTCTCGATCTCCACGAGGTCGCCGACGCGCACGTCGAGCTTGCTGAGCAGCTCGAAGTTGTGGAGCGACGCCGCCTCGACCGTCGTGCCCGCGAGCGGCACCTTGTCGAGCTTGGCGACCGGCGTGAGCGCGCCGGTGCGCCCGACCTGCACGTCGATGGCGCGCACCCGCGTGCGGGCGCGCTCGGGGGCGAACTTGAACGCGGTCGCCCAGCGCGGCGCCTTCGCCGTCTCGCCGAGGACGTCTTGCTGCCGGTAGTCATCGACCTTGATGACGACGCCGTCGGTCTCGAACGGGTAGCCGTCGCGGGCCTGGTCGAACCGCTGGATCGCCCCGAGGAGCGCGTCGAGCGAGTCGCACAAAAGCTCGCTGCGATGCGTCGGCAAGCCGAGCTCCCGGATGAACGCGAGGCTCTCGGAGTGGTGCGCGTGGAGCCTCGCCCCCTCGACGAGCTGATAGAGGAACACCCGCAGCGGCCGCCTGGCGACGACCCGCGGGTCCTTCTGACGAAGGCTCCCCGCGGCGGCGTTGCGCGGGTTGGCGAAGGGCGGCTCGCCGTCTCGCTCGCGCTCACGATTGAGCTTCTCGAAGTCCTTGCGCGAGATGAGCACCTCGCCGCGAAACGTGAGCCGATCGAGCCCCGCGGGCAGCTCCCGCTCGAACTCGAGCTTCACGGGCAGCCCGCGGATCGTGCGCACGTTGTCGGTGACGATCTCGCCGATCCTGCCGTCGCCCCGCGTCGTCGCCAGCGCGAGCCTCGCGCTCTTGTGCGCGCGCTCGACGTCGAACGCGATCTCGATGCTGGCGCCGTCGAGCTTCGGCTCGGCCACGTAGCGCGGCTGGTCGCGCTCGGAGAGGCCGTCGCGAACGCGCTGGTCGAAGTCGCGGAGGTCCTGCTCGTCGTAGATGTTGTCGAGCGAGAACATGCGGACCGGGCGCTCGAACTTGTCGAACTCCTCGAGCGGCTGGCCGCCGACCCGCTGCGTCGGCGACTCGGGCGTCACCAGATCCGGGTGCTTGTCTTCGAGCGCCACGAGCTCGCGGTAGAGCGCGTCGTAGGCCGCGTCGCTCACCGTCGGATCGTCGAGCACGTAGTAGCGGTAGGCGTGCGCCTGGATCTCGCGACAGAGCTCGGCGTGGCGCGCGGCGGGCGATTTCACGCGCAGAACCTCGACGGCTGGTCGCGCCGCGTC
>JAJXTK010000729.1 GCA_021783935.1 Myxococcales bacterium
CGCACCCGCGATGTTGCACATCGGCGACGCCGAGGTGCTCGACGCGCGCGTGCTCAAGGGGGAGCACCTGCGCCTCGCGGTGCGCCACGGCGAGCGACGCCTCGACGCCTTCGGCTTCGGGCTCGCGAGCGCGGCACCGCGCGTCGGCGAGCACGTCGAGATCCACGGCGGGCTGCGGCGCGACAGCTTCCGCGGGCGCACGTCGATCGAGCTCCGCATCTCCAGCGTTCACCGCTTGCACCAATGAGTCGCGAGGGCGAGGCGAATCCCTGTCAGGCTCGGGATTTCTCGCGACACCGACCGATCCTCTCCCGCGTCATCCCGCCGTTTTTGCCTCGATCGACCACGGCCCGCTGACGGGCTTGGCTTGCGCAGGCGGCCTTTCGACGGCCTGCTGGGGAGATCGTCGCTGTCGATCGCGCCCTGAACCTGAATTCGAGGGGATTTTGGGCGTGGGCACGCTGGCGAGCGCGTCCATGGTCCAGCTCGTGGCCCAGCGCCGTCGCGAAACGCCGCGGTCACCACGGTCCGACGTGGTGCATCTCATCACTGCACGGACACGATGCTTCGGCGCAATGCCGAGGCGGTCTCGTACACGCCCCCGGGGCACGTGTGGACATCCCCGAGCAGGCGCCGCCGCGTCGCGGATCAGCCTGCCAATCAAGGCGCCACGCAGGTGCGGCGGCGGTGCTCATCCTGCGCGTGCCACGCACGGCCCCCGCCCGAGGCGAGCGGTATGGCCTGTGCACCATGCCGAGTCGGACACGCCGCAAACACCCCGCGGACGCCGGGCCGAGGGCCCCCTCGCCCGCCATGACGGAGGAGAAGTTCATGACCCACGACGATGACATCAACCTGCATCCCCATGCAGGCGAGAGCATGAATACGGAGACCGGCAAGATGGTCGAGTCCATCCCGGAGTCTCCCCGCAAGAAGGCGCGACGTGGCTTCGCCGCGATGTCGCCGGAGAAGCAGAAGGAGATCGCGAGCCTCGGTGGCAAGGCCGCGCACGCCAAGGGCACCGCGCACGAGTTCTCGCCCGAGGAGGCCCGTCAGGCGGGCCGCAAGGGCGGTCAAGCTGCGCAGCGGGCTCGACAGGCCACGCAGGAAGAGACGAAGCACTGAGCTTCGTAGCGGGGTCGTCCGCGCGGCAGGCAGGGGGCACGCAGAGGAGGGCCGCTGCGTGCTCCGGTCTTTTTGTGCGGTGAGGCGGCCGATCTCTCAGCCGCGCGGCGCGCGGGGGCCGAAGATCGCGGTGCCCACCCGGACGATCGTCGCGCCCTCATCGATGGCGATCTCGAGGTCGTCGGTCATGCCCATCGAGAGGTCGCGCAGGCGCCCGGCGCCGCCGTGCGCGGCGCGCAGCGCGGCGAGCGCGCGGTGGAACGGCCGCGAGGCCTCGGGCTCTCCGGTGTGCGGCGGGATGGACATCAGCCCGCGTAGGCGCAGCGACGGGATCGCCTCGATCGCCCGGAGCACGGGCTCGAGCGCGACCGGGTCGACGCCGCCCTTGGTGGCTTCCCCCCCGACGTTGACCTCGACGAGCACGTCGAGCGGCCGCGCTCGCCCTTCGGCGCGCTTGCCGAGCTCACGGGCGAGCCGTTCGGAGTCGACGGCGTGCACCACGGCGGCGCGCGACGCGACGAGCTTGGCTTTGTTGCTCTGCAGACGGCCGACGAAGTGCCACTCGAGGTCGGCGAGCTCCGAGAGCGCCTCTGCCTTGTCGACGAGCTCCTGCGCGTAGCTCTCGCCGAAGCAACGCTGCCCGGCCGCGTAGGCCGCGAGAACCTCTTCGCTCGGCTTCGTCTTGCTGACCGCCAGGAGCAGCACCGACCTCGGATCGCGGCCGCACCGCTCGGCCGCGCGCCGAATGCGATCGCGTACCGAAGCCAACCTCGCCCGCAGCCCGTCGACATCGGTCATCTCGAACCTCCCGTGCTCGGACCCGTCGTGGATCCCGGCGTCGCGCCGGGCGCGCCGGCGCCGTTCGGGCTCGGTAGGGCCGCGGCCGCGCACCGATCGAGGGCGCTCCGGTCGGCGCACGGCGCGGCCTCGAGGCAGTTGGCGATGGTCGTCACGACCTCGCCGCGCAGCGCCCGCAGCAGCGGGGAGGCGGGGCTCTTGGCCAGCGACGCCCTGAGCGCACCGACGCACGTATCCTTGGCGCGCGCGCCTCCGCAGGCGATCTCGTGCGCGCACGCCGCCGCCACGATGGTCGCGATGGCGGCGGTGGCTGCGCGTCCGGCGTACACGTCCAAGGCAGCGAAGTAACACGCGGCCGCGCGGCGCTCGGCGAACTTCGGCCCGTCGTCGCCGCAGCCGCGCGCCTCGATCTCGTGCTCGACGCAGCCCGCGAACGAGGCAGCGAACCCCTCGCGCATGGGCGCGACGTCGTGCGCGCAGCGCTGCTCGCAGTCCCGCGCCGCGCCGCATCGCGCGAGGGCGGCACACACACGCGCGCAAGGCTCTCGCGACGCGGACGCTGAGGGCGCGACGATGGGCGCTGGCGGGCGGCTCGCGCCGGCGGCGGCGCACGCCACGATCGCGCCGCAGGCCATGGCCACCGCGAAGGGGCCCTTCACGACCCCTCGCCGAGCACGACGTCGATGCACCGTCCGAGCGCCGCGTCGGCGGCGGGCCTGCGCTCCGCGCATGGCCCCTTCAGGCAGGCGACGATCGCGTCGGCGACCTCGGGTCGGAAGGCGCCGTAGAGCCCGGCCGTCGCGGGGCGCGCCGTCGCGCGGATGCGCGCGAGCGCGTCGTCGACGCAGTTGACGCTGGGCGCATCGCCGCACGCCGCGGCGCCATCGCAGAACGCCCGCGCGAAGAGCGAGACGCGCGCCGCGGACGCAGCGACGCGCCCCTCGAGCGACGATCCGACGCACGCCTCGATGCGCCCACGCAGCTCGTCGTCGCACACGGCGCCGCGGGGGCGCTCGACGCAGCTCGCCATCGCCTCGACGACGTCGCTCGCGACGAAGCGCTCGAGGCCTCTGCATCGCTTCTCGCACGCGGAGCGGTCGTCGCCGCGCGCGGCCGCGACGTCGCACATGCGCTCGCACGGCGGACGCGCGCTCGGGGCGCTCGACGCGACGGCCGCG
>JAJXTK010000730.1 GCA_021783935.1 Myxococcales bacterium
CCGGCGACCTGCGGCGGCGGCGGCGTGACAGGCAAGTGCGGCGGCGGTTGCGTGCCCACCACGTGCGCCGCGCTGGGCCTCAGCTGCGGCTCGGCGCCCGACGGCTGCGGCGGCACGCTCGACTGCGGCACCTGCCCCGCGGGCAGCTACTGCACCGGCGGCAAGTGCGCCACCTCGACGTGCACCAAGACCACGTGCGGCACGGCGGTGTGCGGCCAGGTGCCCGACGGCTGCGGCGGCACGCTCACTTGCGGCATCTGCCCCACGGGCACCTTCTGCAGCGGCGGCGCGTGCGTCAGCAACACCTGCACGAAGGCCACGTGCGGCGGGCTCGGCTACGACTGCGGCACGTGGGCCGACGGCTGCGGCGGCTCGCTCGACTGCGGCGTCTGCACCCCGCCCGCGACCTGCGGCGGCGGCGGCAAGCCGGGCGTGTGCGGCGGCGGCTGCGTGGCGACGACGTGCACGAAGCTCGGCTACACGTGCGGCACGTGGGCCGACGGCTGCGGCGGCTCGGTCGACTGCGGCCCGTGCGTCGCGCCCGAGACCTGCGGCGGCGGCGGCGTCACGGGCCAGTGCGGCGGCATCCCGTGCGTGCCGACGACGTGCGCGGCGCTCGGCTACAGCTGCGGCCAGTGGGCCGACGGCTGCGGCAGCCTGCTCAACTGCGGCACGTGCACGCTGCCCGACACGTGCGGCGGCGGCGGCACCCTCGGTCAGTGCGGCCACATCCAGTGAGCCGCGCGTAACGCGGGCCGAGAGCCCGCCGCGAAGGCCGTCCACCGGATGGGCGGCCTTCGTGTTTTTGTCACGGGATCGCGAGCAGCTCGGCCGGGATCTCGGAGAGCTCGCCGTTCGGCCCGATGCAGACGACCTCGACCTTCGCCGTCGAGACCGGCGCGGCCTCGCCGGCGCGCGTGGCCTTCTGGTGGAACGAGATGCGGAACGGGGAGGAGCGCGATACGCGCGTCTCGATCTCGAGTCGATCGCCGAGCACTGCCGCGCGGTGGAACTTCACGTCGACCGAGTAGACGACGAACCGGTAGCCGCGCGCCTGCGCCGCTGCGAGCCCGACGCCGTGCACGTCGAAGTAGTCGGTGCGCGCGCGCTCGAAGAACTTGAGATAGTTCGCGTGGTAGACGATCCCCTGCGCGTCGGTGTCTTCGAGGTAGACCTTCGCGGTCGTGTGGAAGTCGCTCGCCGGTGCGTCGGACATGGGGCGCCCAAGGCTAGCGCAACGAGGAGGCGCTCGACTCCGTCCGGGTCGCTCCCGTGCGCGGGGTCGAACAGACGCGACGGAGAGCTCCGCGCGCGGCGCCGCTCGCGGCGCTTCACGGGCACTTCGACGCTCGCGCGCACTCGAAGGGACCAGGCGCTCGCCAACCACATCAGCGTACGGAACGCAAGGACGCAACGCAGAAGTCGCTTGACGCGTCGCGACGCACCGCTACGCTGCTTCGCACGATGACGCGTTCGACGCCCCGTCGCAGCGCTCTCGCCCCTGCGCCTCTCGAGGTCGCGGCGGACGCAGAGGGGCTCGGCGTGTTCGCAGTCGAGCGCGTCGTCGTCCTCGTTCCGGTCGTCGGCCTGGTTGTTGGCCTTCGAATCGGTCGCACCTGCGGGCCGCCGTTCTGACCATCAGATAGCCCGATCGAGAACGGCCCCCGCACCGAACGGTGATCAGGGGTTCGCGTTTCGATGGGCTCGGTGGCCAAGCACCCACTCTCAACCTCACCAAGGGTCGCAAACCCCGTCGGGACCATGCTCAGCGCGGCGACGTTGCTGCGGCACTTGCTCGGCCTCGCGGTCGAGGCGGCCCCCCTCGAGGCCGCAGCAGAGGCCCCGATCGAGGGCAGGGCACGAACTCTCGATTCATGCGTCAGATTGTCCACAAGCCAAATGGGAGCTGCGATTCGTCTACACAAATGCCGAATCGCCCACGGACTGTCGCGGCGGCAGGCGTGAGCGATACGGCGCACGCCGTGCGTCTTGCGCATTTTCGTCATGCGGCGCTCGATGCCGCTCCGCGCTACGCTGCGCGAACGGGGGTATGAAACGGAGGCCCAGGAGTGAGCCACGAGCGACTGTTGACCCGGGCGATCATGAGCCACCCCGTCGAGACCATCCCCCGCGGGGCGAGCGCGCTCGCCGCCGCGGAGCGGATGTCCGAGCGACGCGTCCTGCATCTGGTCGTCGTCGATCCGAAGGGGCGCGTGCAGGGGGTCCTGAGCGACCGCGATCTGCGCTCGGCGCAGCCCTCGCAGCTCCTGGTGCCCGACCCCGAGATGCGAAAGAAGGCGCTCGCGATCCTCAGGGTCGAGGACATCATGACGACGCACCCCTCGACCATCCACGACGACGAGCCGGTCGAGGACGCGCTCAACGACATGCTCAAGCGCCGCCTCGGCTGCCTGCCCGTGGTCGATCGCACCGGCAACCTCGTGGGCATCGTCACCGGCGGCGACGTCACCAAGCTCGCCCTGCAGCTGGTCCGCGAGCGCGGGCACGACTCGGCGCCGCCCGTGACGCCGCACTCGCATCGCGAGCCGCCGCAGGATCATCCGAGCGAGGGGCTGCACGCGGCGCGCGAAGGGGCGGGGCGCGGCCGGCTGCGATAGCGTCGCGACGCCTCGCCCGAGCCGATCCTCACGCTGCGCGGCGTGCGCAAGTCGTACGGCTCGACCGCCGTGCTGCGCGGCGTCGATCTCGCGCTGCTCGCCGGCGAGGTGCACGTGCTCGCGGGCGAGAACGGCGCGGGCAAGTCGACGCTCATCAAGATCCTGGCCGGGGCTCTCTCCGATCACCAAGGGGAGATCCGGATCGACGGGCGCCTAGTACTACTGTGTCGATTCGTCGCGGCGCCGTCCTTCGACCCCCCGGTGAAGCCCCGCAGGGGCTTTCCCCTCCAGGCCCCGGTTTCAACCGGGGTTGGGTACGTGCGGTCGTCGACTCGACGGCTGGCTGCGCGACGAGGCTCGCGGCGATCCGCAGCGGGTGTGGTTCTCCTGCTGAGCGAGTGGTCGCGTTCTAACAGCCCCCATCCCCAGCCCTTCCCCCGCGGTGCGGGGGAAGGGAGCGGGAGGCGGCGGC
>JAJXTK010000731.1 GCA_021783935.1 Myxococcales bacterium
CACGAGCAGGGCGCCCTGCACGCCGCCGACGGCTACGCCCGCGTGACCGGCAAGCCCGGCGTTTGCGCGGTCACCGCGGGCCCGGGGGTCACCGACGTGGTCACGGCCGTCGCCAACGCGCAGCGCGCCGGCGTGCCGATGGTGGTCCTCGCCGGCGCGGGGCCGACGCAGCTCACCGACATGGGCCCGCTGCAGGACATGAACCACGTCGAGCTGATGCGCCCGATCACCAAGTGGGCCACGCGCATCGCCGACGTGCGTCGCATCATGGAGTACGTCGACGCCGCCTTCCGCGTCGCGCAGGCCGACGTGCCGGGGCCCGTGCTCCTCGAGGTCCCGCTCGATCTGCTCATGAGCTTCGGCGAGCTCTCCGAGCTCCCAGCGACGCAGCCGACGCCCCCCGCCCGGCCCGCCGGCGATCCCGAGGCCGTCGCGCGCGCGGCCGAGCTGCTCGCACAGGCCGAGCGCCCCGTGGTCATCGCGGGCACGCAGCTGCGATGGTCTCCGCGGCGAGAGCGCGCCGTCGCCGACGCCGCCGACGCGTGGGGCGTGCCCTTCTTCCTCAACGGCATGGCGCGCGGCGCGCTGCCTCACGATCACCCCTCGTTCTTCGCGCGCTCGCGCAGGCAAGCGCTCCAGCGCGCCGACCTCGTGCTCGTCTTCGGCACGCCGTTCGACTTCCGCCTCGACTACGGCCGCGCGATCCACCCCGGCGCCCGGGTCGTGCAGATCGATTTCGACGGCCGGGAGCTCGGACGAAACCGCGCCGTCGACGTGATCATCGACGGCGACACCGGCCTCGTGCTCGACCAGCTACGCGCCGCCTACCCACGCAAGAAGGACCCGGCCTGGCTGGGCGAGCTGCGCGCGAAGGAGGACGCCGCGCGCGCCAAGATGGCCGCCGAGATCGCCTCGAACGACGCGCCGCCGAACCCGCTGCGCGTGTGCGCCGAGATCGACCGGCGGCTCGGCCCCGAAGACGTGGTCGTCGGCGACGGCGGCGACTTCGTCGCGACGGCCGCCTACGTGCTCAAGCTGAAGCAGCCTCAGATCTGGATGGATCCGGGCCCCCTCGGCACGCTCGGCGTCGGCCCCGGCTACGCGATGGCGGCGTCGCTGCTGCGCCCGGGCGCGATCACGTGGATCGTGTTCGGCGACGGCGCCTTCGGGCTCCACGGCCTAGAGTTCGAAGCCATGGCGCGCCAGCGGATCCCGGTGCTCGCGGTGATCGGCAACGACGCCGGCTGGACGCAGATCCGCCGAGGCCAGGTCGAGATGTACGGCGAGGCGCGCACCCCGGCGACGGCGCTCGAGTACACGCGCTACGAGAAGGTCGTCGAGGCGTGCGGGGGGGTCGGCTTCTGGGTCGAGCGCGCCGAGGATGTCGGCCCGGCGCTCGATCGAGCGATGGCGGCGGTGCGCTCCGGCGTGCCGGCATGCGTGAACGTGAAGATCGCGAAGAGCGACTTCCGCAAAGGGGCAATCTCGGTCTGACCGCTCACCACGCCGACAGGCGCAGATCGAGGTAGTCGACGCCCGGCAGCACGAGGTGGTGGATCACCTCGGCGCCGGGCGCGCTCTTGAGCGGCTCCACCAGCCGACGAAGATCCTTGCGATCCGACTCGACGAGCCCCTTGGCCACGCTCTCGACGTCTCGCAGCGCGAAGGTGATCTCCACGCGCTCCTCGCCGTCGCTCGACGTCACGCTCGCCGACTCATAGGCGTCGGCGAGCTCGTCGGTCTCGTCGCGCTTGCGCAGCCGCTCCGCCGTGGCCTTCAGGCGGTCGAGCGTCTCCTTGGTGTCGTCGGTCCCCTTCGGCAGCGCGCGCGTGCGCGAGAAGTGCAGGCTCGAGCCCTTGAGCTCGTAGCGATCCTCCTTGATGCCGAGCCCCGATCGCTGCGCGCTCGGGTCCCACTCGCGGACGATCACGTCCTTGTCGCGCACGCCGTACGCGCGCGCGACCGAGCGCGCGCCGAGGAAGCGATCGATGACCTTGCGCTTGCCGACCAGCGCGACCTGGCTCGTCGCCATCGTCGCGAAGCGCTCTTCGTCGAGCCGCAGGTAGGCGCGCCCGCCGTAGTCGTCGAGCCTGAGCGTGTCCTCGCGGAGCTTGCGATCGCGGTGCAGCAGCGCGCCGCGCCAGGTCGCGAGGAAATCCCTGCCGCGGAAGCTACCGCCCACGGCGACCAGGCGATCGACCTCCTCGCCGTCGCCGCCGCCGAACTCGCAGAAGGCGACCTCCTTCACGTCGCCGTAGGGGCGCAGGCCGACCCTGTCGAGCCAACGGATCGTGGCGGCGCGCCCCTTGGCGTCGTCGTCCGTCGAGCGGTGGATCCCCTCGTCCTCGTCCAGCTCCTCGGCCCAGTCGACCAGCGCGCGCACGCGCCGCTTGGCGATCGCGCGCGCCGGCGCGCTCGCGTCGATGCTCGCGAGATCGACGTACTCGAAGTGCGAGCAGTCCTCGGGCACGTGCTCGAACACCGCGCCGCGGACGTAGCCGTAGCGATACCAGCCGAAGAGCACGGCAACCCCTGCGCCGAGGACGAGCAGGCCCGCGGCGACGCTGCCCAGCACGGCGCGCCCTGCCCTGATGCGTCTGCGCGCGGGCGCCGCCGCCACGACCGGCTCGATCACCACGCGTGTCGTCGCGAGCGACTCGAGGGCCGGCAGCGGCTCGAACACCTCGACGCCCGCGGCCGACGACGACGACGGGGGCGCGACCTCGTCGCCGTGCGCGATCGACCCGCCGAGGTCTCGGCGCACCTCCTCGAGCTCCGAGACGGGCGACCACTGCGACTCACCGAAGCGCGCGGCGAGCGTCCCCGCCGGATAGCCGCCGGCCCGCTCCTGCTCGATCAGCTCCTCGAGCGTCGCCTCGATCGTCTCCTTCGATCCCGGCAGCGCGAGCCAGTACTTCGCGGCGCTCATTGCCCCCGACTCGCGGCTCGGGTCAACCTTCGCCGTAGACCGCCGCGCGCTCGTGCGGCAGCGTCGGGGGCGGGTCCGACGGCGGCAGCTCGTCGTAGCGCACGCGCGCAGCGATCGACGGCGCGACGTAGCCGCGATCGAGGTACCAACGAATCGCGC
>JAJXTK010000732.1 GCA_021783935.1 Myxococcales bacterium
CCGATCTTGTTCGGCAGCGGATGGCCCGTCGCCCAGAGGTCGAAGGCCGCCCACGTCGAGACCGCGACCAACGACGGCGCGCAGGTCGCGGCCGCGCGCCGGAGCGCCTCGGCGACGCGCGCGCGAGGCGACTCGACGAGCTCGATCGCCGCGATCGTGAGCGGGACGACCAGCGCCTCCGGGCGCGCGAGCGCGGCGAGGGCGAAGGCGAACCCCGCGCGCCACCGCGATCGCCCGTCGAGGCAGAGCCAGCCGATGCCGACGAGCGCAGCAGCCAAGGGCACCTCCATCCCGCTCAACGCCGCGAAGCCGAGCGTCGGCGAGAGCAGGGCGAACGCAGGCGCGAGCGCGACCGCGATCGGCGAGCCTCCGAGGCGGCGCACCAGCGCTGCGATCGCGACCGCCACCGCCAAGGCGAACAGCAGCCCGACCCCCTTGGTGAGGAGCACGAGCGACGCGCCGAGGTGCACGGCGAGCAGCTGCACGGGCGCGAGCACGAGCATCCAGAGCGGGCTCGAGAAGCCCGTCTCCACCTCGCCGGGGTTGTACGTGGGCAGCCCGTCGCGCAGCAGGCCGCGCGCGTAGACCTGATGAATCCACGCGTCGTCGAGCGGGAATTCGTGGAGCGTCGTCGCGGCACCGTTGCGAACGAGCAGCGCGGCGGCCGCCGCTACGCCCGCGAGGAGCGCGACGAGGAGCGCCGGCAGCGACGCCCTCACGAACGCAGACGACAAGTACCGACGCATCGAGCCCGCTCGAGCGCGAGACTAGCAGGCCGCATGTTCCCCGGAGCGCCGACCCCGCGGCGAGGCTCCACGCCAAGCCCGTCGGCCCCTCGACGACGACGTCAGCGTGGGCCCGGCGTCACGCCGTCGCGTGCGTCGAGAGGCGCCGCGCCGCCGACGTCTCGCGCACCGCGCCGCCGATGATCGGGTGGTTCTCCGGCACCGCGAACCCGAGCGCGCGCGCGGCGTCGTCGCAGTAGGCCTCGAGCACGCTCGGGTCGACGCTCGCGCGGATGCCGCCGAGCTCGAGGTTGAGCAGCACGAGCTCCATCGGCGCGTTGCCCACGCGCTCGCCGATGCCGAGCGCGGTGCCGTGGACGCGATCGGCGCCGTGGCCGATCGCCGCGAGCGCATTGTCGAGCACGAGGCCCCGATCGTTGTGCCCGTGCCAGTCGATGCCGACGTCGAGCACGCCGAGGCCGACGACCACGCCGCGCGTGAAGTCGATGAGATTGCGCACGCCGTCGGGGGTCGCGTGGCCGACCGTGTCGGCGAGGCAGAGCCGTCGCGCGCCGTGGTCGATCGCGAGCGTGAAGAGCGCCGCGAGCGTCTCGGGGCGCGCGCGCGTGGTGTCCTCGGTGACGTAGCAGACCTCGAGCCCCGCCTTCACGCCGACGTCGATGGCCTCGGCCGAGTTGCGGCTGAGGCGCTCGAGATCCCACGCCTCGGCGTACTGGCGGATCGGCGAGCTGCCGATGAAGGTGCAGACCTCGACCGCGATCCCGGCCTTCTGGCTGATGTCGATGATGGCCTGCACATCGGCGGCGACCGTGCGCCCGGCGGCCGCAGGGCGGATGCGCATACGGCAGCGCGCGATCTCCTGGCAGAGGGCGAGCGAGTCGGCCGTGTTCTTCGGCGAGGCCGCGGGCAGGCCGACGTTGATCACGTCGATGCCGAGCGCCTCCATCTTGTGCAGCAGCTCGATCTTCTCGCCGAGCGACGGATCGCGCGCGGAGGGGCTCTGGATGCCGTCGCGCAAGGTCTCGTCCTGCAGCGTGATCGGCAGCGTGCGCCCGTGATGGCGCGCCGTCGCGTTCCAGTCGAACGACCCTTCGACCATCGAAAGCAGCTCACCGCCAGGCATCGCCGAACCTCCGAACCGCGTCCTCGCGCGCAATCGCAGTGCAAATCATACTGCTTGCGCGCGCGCCCGCGAGCACGCGCCGCGTCGTAGGGGCGCTCTGCGTCATCGCCCCGCTCAGCCGCCGAAACCAAGCTCGGCGAACGCGCGCCGGACGAGCACGGGGATCATGTCACGACGCCACTCGGTGTCGTCGCCGAAGGTCGTGAGCGGCTTGAGCCCCTCGCGGCAGCGCGCGCCGATCGCGGCGACGGTGCCGCGATCGAGCTTCTGGCCGACGGCGATCGGATCGAGCTTGCCGACCGCGCGCGGCGCCGGGGTCACCCCTGTGGCCACCACCTGCAGCTGGCGGCAGGTCGCGTCGGCGTCGGCCCGCAGCGCCACGGCGAGCCCCAGCACCGGAAAGTCGATCGCCCGACGCGCGCGCAGCTTCTGGTAGGCCGCGCGAAGGCCATGGGTCGGCACGAGGATCTCGGCCAACAGCTCGCCGGCGGCGAGCGTGAGCGGCGCGACGCCGTCGTTGCGATACAGCGTGCCCATCGCGATCGTGCGCTCCCCATCGCGCGAGACGATCCGCACGCGCGCGCCGAGCGCCAGCAGCAGCGGCGGCAGATCGGCCGAGGCCGAGGCGACGCAGTGGCGGCCGCCGGGTACCACGTGGCACGGCGGCGCGACGTTGGCGCCCGGCGCCTTGATGCAGTTGCCGAGCGCGTCGCGCCAGAAGCCGGTCTGGTTGACGTGGCGGCAGCGCGTGTCGAGGCAGAGGTTGCCGCCGATCGTCGCCATCTCGCGGATCTGCGGCGAGGCGATGAGCGCCGCCGTCTTGGCGATCACGGCGGCCCTGTCGCGAACGAGCGGGTGGGCCGAGACGCGCGCGAGCCTCGAGAGCGCGCCGATGCGCAGCTCCCCCTCGCTCTCGCCGATGTCGTCGAGCCCGCGCACCGACGCGAGAGAGACGAGCAGCTCGGCCCGCTCTTGCCCGCGCTTGAGGTTCGGGACCAGATCGGTGCCGCCGGCGAGCACGCGGGCGCGCACGCCCTGCTGCGCCGCGCGCGCGAGCAGCGAGAGCGCCTCGTCGAGCGACCGCGGGACCTCGACCCTGGCGTCGGGGACCGGCAGCATCACCGCGCTCCTTCGCGCTGCTGACGCAGCGCCGCGAGCACGCGCGGGGGGGAGAACGGGAGCTTGCGCATGCGCACGCCG
>JAJXTK010000086.1 GCA_021783935.1 Myxococcales bacterium
GGGAGGAAACGTAACATATTTATGTTATTCGAGGAACGCATGGTGACGGGATAGAGCGGAGCGTGGTGTTGCATGGTGTCGTGTCCCGGTCGGTCGAGCGCGTGGCGCGTTGTGCAGGCAGGCCCTAAACTCTAGTCGTCCTCATGCCGTCGCACCCCGCACCGAAGCCGAGCACGGTCGCCCAGGAAGCTGTGTCGCGCCCGAGCTTCCGGTACCCCGAGCCGATGACGGCCGCGGACGCGCAGGCGATGGACGAGGTGCTCTCGGCCGAGCAGTCCGCGGCCTTTCTCCGCTGGCTAGAGACGGGCGAGGGCGATCCGTGGGGCGAGCGCTCCGGCTGACGACAGGCTTCCGGCGCACCTTCGACCGCCTAGCGCTGACGTGGAGCGAGCCGACGCGACGAGCGTTGCTGGGCACGCTCAACGCGCTGAGCGAGGCCACGCTGCCCGCGGAGGGCGACTACGAGGCGGTCATTCCGCCGACGCGCCGCGCCTGGATCCGGCGGGTGCCGAGGGCGAACCTCTGGGTGTTCTACGCGTTCAACGACGCCGAGGTGCGCGTGCTCGCGATCGTGAGCCAGCCGCCGGTGCCAGTCCAGTAGGCGTTCACCGTGCGTCGCGCTCGTGAACGCGAATCGTTCCCCACGCAGTTGTTTGGCTCCCTCGGCTCTTTCGCCGAAGTGCTCTGCCAGTGCGCCGAGGATCGCCGTCACGAGCGGGCGCTGCGCGGCCGGCACTGGCTTTCGTGTGCCCACTCCGCGAGCTGGCGGTCAGCGCGACGGCTCGCGCTCGTGCGCCCGAGCGGCGGCCGCCGTCGAGCGGCGAGGCGTCTCGACGTCCGCGACGTGCCGCACGATCGCTTCAAGGATGGCTCCGACGAGCGGGCGCTCCGTCGGCGGCACGGCAGAGGCCAGCGCATGAACCCTCGCGAGCCAGCCCGTCAGCTTGGCGTCCGCGACCTCCCCAAGCATCGCGCCCAGCGTCGTCCCAAAGACGCGCGCGAGGGCCTGCGCGGTCTCAAGCGTCGGCGTCTTCTCGCCGCGTTCGATCACGCCGACGTGATTCGGGCTCAGCCCCACGTCTTCGGCGAGCTTCGCCTGGCTCCAGCCGCGGGCCTCGCGCAGCGCTCGGACGCACGCGCCGAACCGCGTGCTGGGCGTAGAGCGAGCCATCGCGGGAAGAGAAGCGGCTCCCTGCGCGCGTTGCGACCATCAGCGGCATGTATGTACCATCGCTGTGGATGGTACACGGCGACACGCCGCGCGACGCAGAGCTACGGGAGGGCGCGCTCGTCACGCCCACGTTGCGGCTCGTGCGCCCGCTCGGCGCCGGCGGCATGGGCCGCGTGTGGGTCGCCGAGCATCTCGGACTGCGCACGCAGGTGGTCGTGAAGTTCATGGCCGCGGAGCTCGCGCGCAACCCCGACGCGCTCGCGCGCTTCTCGCGGGAGGCGGCCGCCGCGTCACAGGTCCGCAGCCCCCACGTCGTGCACATGATCGATCACGGCGTCGCGACGAACGGGGCGCCGTTCATCGCGATGGAGATGCTCGATGGCTACGACCTCCGGCACCTCCTCGACGAACGCCGAACGATCGAGCCTTCGGAAGTCGCCGCGATCGTGGCGCAGGTCGCGCGGGCTCTCGCTGCGGCCCACCAGCGCGGCATCGTTCACCGTGACATCAAGCCCGAGAACGTCTTCCTGACGGACGCGGGAAGCGGCGAGCTGTTCGTGAAGGTCCTCGACTTCGGGATCGCGAAGTCGACGGGCGGCGCCGACGCTGCATCGCGCGTCACCGGTACCGGCGCGATGATTGGGACGCCCTTCTACATGTGCCCCGAGCAAGTCCTCGGGCAGAAGACGATCGATCACCGCGCGGATCTCTGGTCGCTCGGCGTCCTTGTTTTCGAGGCGATGACCGGCGAGCTGCCCTTCACGGGCGACACAATCGGCGCCGTCTCGGTCGCGATCTGCCACGGACCGATCCCGCGCCCATCGGAGCGCAACCCCCGCCTCTCGCCCTCGATCGATGCGTGGTTCGTCCGTGCATGCGAGCGTGACCTCGCACGCCGCTTCGCCTCGGCCAAGGAGCTGGCTGACGCTCTCGCGCAGGCCGCGGGCACCACTGCCAGCGATCCGCAGGCGTCGTTCCGCCCGAGTCTCGACGCGGGCCCCTCGGGAGTACCGAGCGGCGCCGCGCCCTTCATGCTGGCACCGACGACGCCGCAACCCGTGAGCGCTCGACTGACGACGGGCGCGGCGTCGAGCAACGTCGCCGACTCGCGACCGGAGCAGCGCGCGAGCCGACGCAGGCGCATCGTCGTCGCCGTCGTTGGCGCCTGCGCGCTGGGTGCCGCCGGAGGCGTGACGGCGTTCGTGCTCACGCGCACTCCCACGACCGAAGCCTCGACACCCGCGAGCGCGAACGGCGACGAGCGACGTCGGCAAGACCCGCTTCCACAAGAGAAGTCGCGAACGGCTTCCGACGTACCGCAGAACACAACCGCGAACGTCCAGGCATCGTCATTCCCTGCGCCAGTCACTTCCGCCCCCTCCATCACGACCAAGACGGCCTCCACGAGCGCGCCGGCCGCGCCGCGCCCGCCTCCAAGCGCTTCCGCGAAGCCAGCCGCCTCCGCGGCCGCGCCGGCCCCCACGAGCACCACCCCGAAGGCGAGCGATGTCATTCTCGAGTAGCCGAAGCCGCCTCCATGCCGCGTGCAGCGCGGCCATCGCGGTCGCGTTGTTCGCTGCCTCGCTGCCCCCCGCGTTCGCCGAACCGACGCCGCAGGACAAGTCGACGGCTAGGGACGCCGTCCTCGCCGGTCGTGAGATGCGCGCCAAGAAGGACTTCAAGCGCGCACTGGAGAAGTTCAAGGTCGCGTACGCGCTCGTGCCATCTCCGATCACGGCGTACGAGGTCGGCCGCGCCTACGTTGACGCGGGGCTGCTGGTCGAGGGCTACGAGAAGCTCGTCGAGGCCTCGAACATGCCGCCGAAGCCGAGCGAGTCGGCCGAAGCCAAGAAGGCCCGCGGCGAGGCGAAACAGTTCGCTGACGACACGGCGCCGCGCATCCCCTCGATCTCGGTGAAGCTCGACAACGCTCCAACCAACGGCGCGGCGGTCGTTGTCACCGTCGACGAGCGCACGATCCCGACCGACGCGCTCGCCGCGCCCCTCAAGGTGAATCCGGGGATCCACGAGATCGTCGCGACCGTCGAAGGCGCAACGCCGAAGCGCAAGAGCGTTTCCGTCGACGAGGCCGAGGCGAAGACGGTCACGCTGAAGCTCCCCGATGCGCCGAAGCCCACAAGCGAGACGAGCAAGCGCCCCACGCGCGATCGGACGACGCGCGTCGAGCCGGCGAGCGGCGCGAGCACGTGGACCTACGTGGGCTTCACCGTAGCGGGCGTCGGGCTCGTCGTCGGCGGCGTGACGGGCGTTCTCGCGCTCTCGAAGGCCTCGACGCTCGACGGCGATGGATGCACGCCGGACCACCGGTGTCCGACGGCGGCGAGCGGCGACGTCAGCAGCTACAACGCGCTCCGATTCGCGTCGTTCGCCTCGTTCGCGGTCGCGATCGTCGGCGTGGGAATCGGCGTCGGTGGGCTCGTTGTCGGCGGCTCGAAGGAACAGCCGAAGCGGGGCGTCGTGGTGACGCCGTGGATCGGTCTCGGATCGGTCGGTCTACGGGGAGCGTTCTGATGCGGATCGCACGGCTCATTGCGGCGTCCGCGCTCGTCGGGCTCTCCGCGTGCACGACGTACTCGCTCGACTCGGCACTCGACGATGCTGGTTCCGATACCGCGGGCGACGACGCATCTTGCGCACCGCCGCCTGCCGGTCAGGAATGCGCGACGATGACGCCGTGCAATTGCCCCGGGAGAACGTGCATCTACGATGGCACGATCCACTGCGCCGACGCCGGCACGAAGGCCGTCAACGAGCCGTGCGGCACAACCAGTGAGTGCGGCCCCGGCCTAAGCTGCGAGGGGCCAAAGGGGCTTCAGGTGTGCGTGCCGTACTGCTGGCCCCCGAACAGCACGACCACGTGCGACGGACAGTGCGTCGAAGTTACGGCGAGCGGCGTGGCATTTTGCCTCGCAACCTGCGACCCGACGAATACGCAGAGCTGCGGCCTAGACTCCACGTGCCTCTACGCCACGACGCTTCCTCAGCCCGCGTGGACATGCCTCAAGTCCGGGCACAGCACTGGAAGCTGCACCATCGGCAGCGATTGCGCGGGTGGGTATGGATGTTGGGCGGTAAGCGGCACAACAGGGCCGGCGCAGTGCTACCGGTGGTGTCACATCGGCTTGAACGAATGCCCCGGCGGCAAGTCGTGCGTCCAGCCGACCCAGCAAACGACAGGTCCCGACGGTCGCCAGCTCGGCGAGTGTCGATGATCGTCTGCGACAGGCTGTTCATTCAGCGAAGCGGGGAAATTCAGACCGCCCGGCGCTGACGTGGAGCGAGGGGCAGGGGCCACGAGCGTCGTCGCGCTTGGACGGGCCGACCGAACGCCGCCTGTGGACGACGCCGGAAGGGCTCATGCGTGCCCTACGTGAAGGTTCCACCAGTTCCAGAACTCTTGCGTCATCCAGCCCTGATGGTCCGTCGGGAGCAGGCGGCACACGAAGAGTGTGCCCTGCGGCTGGGTGTAGGGCATCAAGCGGTTCGCCCATGCCGTCGCGTTTTCCCTCGTGCAGACGACCCACGAGGTCGGCGTGCAGCGGTACCAACTATGAGCTGGCTGCATGGCGGACTGCACGTCGTTGATCGTGACGCCCGGGTTGAGCGTCATCGTGACCAGGTACAACATCAGCCCGTTTCCCCGGCGCCGGACGGGACGGAGGTGTTGACCTCCGGTGCCTTGGCTTCTGCCGGCCCCGGCGCCTTCGTCTCCGCGGGCGGCCGTGCCTCCGCTTCCTCGGACGCCTTCGGTTCCGGTGTGGGCGCAGCCGTCGTCTTCATGTCCTGGTCCTTCATTCGCGGCGCGTAGAGCGACTGCTGCGCTTCCGCCGACAGCTCGGTCGGGCTGAAGATCAGCAGCGGCTTCGAGGCCGCGAGAAAAAGGATGAAGACGAGACTGGAGACCAGCCCGAGGACGGCGCAGACGAGGACGGTCACTCGCAGGGCCTCGACGGCCGGGGAGGTGTGATGGCCGTCGGGCAACTTGGTGTCGAGATACGCCGCCGCCGACGCCGAGACCGCGAGGATCAGCGTGAGGGAAATGTAGAAGCGCCCAACGACAACGAGCGGGCCGCTACGCGCTTGCGGCTTCTCCGGCTGGTCGGGTTTCAGGTGGAGCAGATCGGCGATCGACTTCACGAGGTCTAGGGCCGGCGCCAGAGGAGCTGATCCGTCGCTCATCGAATGCCTGGTATGGCGATGCTGCACTCCGGGTCAAGTTTCCCGAAGGTACTTCGTACCTGCACCAACGGCGAACGGAACGGGTTCGACATGGCTCTCTACCTCCTCGGGAAGATCCGCGGCCCCAACACCGCCAAGCCGGCGATGATGCCCGCGACAAGCGTCACTGTGCTTATCTCGTCCCGCACGAGCCGCGCCGTCCGAGCGCGCGCCTGCGCGTGCGGCATCGGGTCGACCCAAGGCCGATCGTTGCGGCGCTGATCGCGAACGAGCCCTGCGAGCGCCTGCATCGGCGGATCTACGAGCATCGGCGTGCCGTCGGGCGCCCAGACGGTCGGCGGCGTCGCGGGCATCGGCGCGTTCGTGGGCGTCCACGGCGGCGGCGGTGCGAACGCCTGGTTGAACGCCGGCTGCACGAGCTTCAGCAACCCTCTGCCGTTCATGACGCTCCTCCTCCTCGGCCCGATCGCGGGCCGCGAAACATTCGAATCAAGGCGGCGAGCACGACCCCGACCGCGGCGCCCTTGACGAGGTTCTTGCCGCCCGTGACGAACGCACGCCCGTAGTCCTCGGTCGTCTGCGCCTCGTACTCGGCAGCGTCGTCGGTGCGCTGCTCGCGAAGGGCCTGCAGGTACCGCTGCACGCGGACCTGCTCGAGCAGCTGCGATTCGGCACTCGCGACGGTCGCCGCTTCCTTGCGCGCACGCTCCTCCGCGGCAGCGGTCATCGCCGCCTCGACGCGCCTGCGCACCTCATCGTCGAGGTTCTCGGGACCACCTCGCGCAGGCACCGAGGGCGGCTCGGCGGGGAACGGCGGCACAGCGAAGGGCAACGTGTTGCGCGCCATCACGCGCTCCTCTCCGCGCCTGCGATGGCCGCCGCCGAAGCGATCGCCGGCTGCATGTTCGCCGGCACTCGAAGGCCCGCGAGCACCGCCTCGTGGAAGCGATCGATCTCGGCGAGCTTCGTGGCGGCGTACGCTCCGTCGGTCTGCATGCGTGCGACGATCTCTTCGGCGTACGGAAGCAGTACGGCCACGCCGTTCATCGCGCCGCGCGCGCCTAGGAAGGCCCTGGTGGAGCATGCGGCGCAGCGAAGGTAGGGCTTCGACTTCTTGTCGAAGCGCACCGACATGCTGTGGGGCGCGAGACAGAAGATGCAGGTCCGCTCGTCAAGCATGGTTCGCGACCTCCTCGGGTTCGGGCAGTGCTTCGGGGACGCGAGGCAGGATGCGCCCGCGCGCGTGTTCGTCGTCGCAGGCCTGGTAGCGCGACTTCTCGAGACGCCACGTCAGCCCGTCGTTCGGTAGCTTCTCGCAACGCACGAGCACGTCGCACTCGTGCTCGAGGTCGTTGGTGCCGGCGATGCGCCCGTGCTTGTTGACCTGCGAGACCGCGACGACCAGCTCGAGCTTCGGCAGCACCGCCGCGAGATGGCGCAGCTCACGCGCCGCCGCGAAGGCCGAGGGCTGCACCGAGTCGATCCCGATGGCTCGCGCGTCGTACCGGCGCGTGAGCTCCACGATCTGATCGACACTGCACGCGGACGCCACTCCGAAGTCCGCGCGCTTCACGCCGGCTCGCCGGAGACGCGCAGCGAGCGAGGGTCCGATCGACTCCTCGACGGACACGAGCAGCACGGGCCCGCAGATACCGTCGAGCGCGCGCGCCGTGAACGTGGACTTGCCGGACCCCGCCTCGCCGACCGCGACGACGAGCGCCTTCGGTCCGAGCTTCAGCGTTGGGTAGGTGCGCACGGACACTTCGCCCCACGACGTGCGGGCGATGTCCCGCGCGCTGGCCACCTCGGGCTGGTAGTCGACCAGCGCGCGCGCCCGCTCGGCGCGCACGACCACGCGGCCGAACGTGAAGCACGCCGTGCAGACCGGCACGTGCCGGTCGAAGAACGCGCCGCAGTCGAGGCAGACGTGCGCCATAGGAGTCTACGTATCTACTAACCAACCAACGACGTCCCGAAGGGGGGCGGGCCGGAGCGTCCGCTGCGTCGACGGTAGCGCGCGATCGGGCGCGTGCACCAACGATCGACGCGCGAATTGTGCTTGTTTTGAAGCGTCGCCTCGCGTCGCCGCGCGTCCGATGAACACGCGCACCAACCTCGACGATCTGCGCGCAGACGAACGCGATCGCGTTCGGGAGCCGACGTCCTCCAACGCGCCAGGCGTCACCTGGCGTCGCGTCGCGTCGTGGTTACAATTCGCGGCGATGAGTGACGAGCACGCCGACGCACAGCCCGTGAGTGCCCCCACGACGAGCGGCGGCGGCTACTCGGTCGGGTTCGGCGCGCCCCCGTCGTCGGCGGCGCGTCCCGATCTCTCGCGCGAGCGCGAGGCCGCGGCGAGGGCCTACGGCTGCGAGCCCGCGGATGTCGGCCCGATCCTTCTGATGGAGCTGCTGGACCTGCAGGCTCAAGTCGAAGCACTCGCGGTGCGCGCGGAGAGGCTCGCTCGCTCGCTGCCGGTGCAACATGGCGATCGCGTGCGCGTGCTCGCGATGTCGCGATCGCTTTCGGTCACCGCGCGCGCGCCGACGGCCTGGCTCACGAGGTTCGCGGAGGAGGCGCGGAAGTTCCTCGAGAGTTCGGTGCTCGTCGTCGGCGGCACCCTCGGGTCGAATGGTGCGACGACGTTGCCGCGGACGGCGACGGATCCCGACTCCTTGGCACGCTGGGATGAGGCCGGGCGACTGCAGGCGCTCGTGTTCTGCGCGATGGTCGCCGGGCGACCGGATGGCGAGATCGCATCGCTGCTCGTCGGCGCGATCGAGAGCTGTCCGACGCTGCGGTCGGAGATGGTCGACGACGGCTCGCGCGCCACGAACGAGCAGCGCGTCGCCGCCCTGTCGGAGATCACGAAGAAGCTCCGGACCAAGCGGCAGAGGAACGCGCCGACCGAGCCGGCCGCGGACGCGACGGAGCGCAGGGCCGGGCGCTACGTTCTGCACGCGCTGGTCGCGCTTGGGTTGCCGGCGAAGCCGAACGCGCACTCGCTGTTCGATGCGGCGGAGCGCACGAACCTGGTGTTCAAGAAGCTGGTCGCCCGCATTCAGCTTCGCCCCGACCTTCGCTCAGTCGACCGCTCGACCCGCTGAATTAGTCCAGATCGCCGGAGAATCGCGTCGCGAGGCGCCAGTCTGTCTGGCGATGGCAGGCGACGTAGAAGAGCGGTTCGCGGTCGTTCGGGACGCGCGCGACGACGACGCGACGGTGCGGCTCGCGGCATGCTCGCCGAGCCCGGCCCGCGCTGACGGAGGTCGCCGTGGGTAGGGACCGCCCGCCGCTCCACGCCGTGAAGCCGCCGCCGAACTACCTCGGGCGCGCGCTGCCCTCGTCTCTGCCGACCGAGGAAGCCGTGCTCGCCGCGGTGGTGCACCTCGACGCCTTCGACCGCGTTGCTGCCGTGCTCGACGAGGAGGCCTTCTACTCGGACACGCACCGCCGGATCTGGCGCGCCT
The DNA here is from genome assembly GCA_021783935.1 of Myxococcales bacterium. Classification (GTDB taxonomy): domain Bacteria; phylum Myxococcota_A; class Polyangia; order Polyangiales; family JADJMO01; genus CAIXWQ01. Next base: position 8,842 of record JAJXTK010000086.1, read on the forward strand.
GCGTCGACCTGCGCTCCGCCGGGCAGCCGATCGATCTGATCACGTTGCCGGCTCGCGTGAGGGAGCGCGGCGATCTGCAGAACGTCGGAGGCGTCGCGTACTTCGCGAAACTCGTCGAGGTCACGCCCGTGCCTGTGCACCTCGACGCCTACGTCGCGACGCTCGCCGATCTGCGCACCAAGCGCGAGGTGGCGGTGCTGGTGCAGCTCGCGGCGGCGAAAGCCACGCTCGGCGATGGCGACACCGAGCAGTTCCTTCGGCAGCTCATCGCGGACGCGGAGGGCTTCGCGGCCCTTCGAGCGGCTTCGCGGGGCGGGCAGCCCCACGGCTTCAAGCTCACCGACGCGTCCGCGATCTTCGAGCCGCTGCCGCCGCCTGCGTACCTCGTCGAGGACGCGATCCGGCGCGCCTCGCTCGTACTGCTCGGTGCGTACGGCTCGAGCGGCAAGACCTGGATCGCCGTCGATCTGCTCGTCGCCGTCGGCACGGGCGGCAAGTGGATGGGGCGGTTCGAGTGCTACCGCGGCCGCGCCGTGTTCCTCGACGCCGAGAGCGGCGACTTGGAGCTCCGCCGGCGCATCCAGGCCGTGACGCGTGCCCGCGACGTAGGCGCGAACGAGCCGCGGATCGACATCTGCACGTTCCCCGACGTCTACCTCACGCACGCGACGTTCGAGCCGCGCATCCTGGCGCTCGCGTCGCACTGCGACCTGATCGTGATCGACTCGCTCGCCGCAATGTCGCCCGGCGTCGACGAGAACTCCGCCGAGATGCGCGTGGGCCTCGACAAGCTCCGCCGCGTGGCCGAGGCGACCGGGTGCGTCTTCGTTGTGCTGCTGCACGCCAAGAAGACGGGCGGTGACCCCGAGGCGATCGACCCCCGCGAGCTCTTCCGAGGCAGCTCTGCGATCTTCGACGCCGCGGACTCGGCGTTCGCGGTCGTGAAGAGCGGCGATCGTCTGTGTGCGCAGCAGACGAAGGCTCGACACGGTCGAGAGGCCGAGCCGTTCGATGTCCGGATCGTCGACGCGGACGGCGGCGTGGCGGTCATCGCGACGGACAAGCACGTCGAGCCTCCTTTGTCGGGGCTGACTCCGTTGGACCGCAAGAAGTCCAGGGTGCTCGCCGCCATTCGCGCGAAGCCGGGCCTCCTGAAGACGAAGAACGACGTTCACCGCGAGATCGGCGGAGACAAGGTCATGTTCATCGCTGCTCTCGACGCGCTCGTCGAAGACCAGGCGGTGGCTCTCGTCGCGGGTGCCTACCGCGTGATCCCGCCGGAGCGGCCGGCATGACGTCCACGACCTCATGCCGCGGGCCGCCGTCGGTTGGTCCCCCTCTCTTAGAGAGAGGGGGGACCAAACCGGTTGGGCCCAAACCGCAGCGAAACCGCGGCGAAACCGCCTGCAAACCGGTTTCAAACCGGTGTTCGGCAAACCGCCTGAAAGCCGCCTCGATCCCGCCCGATGAAAGGACCGCCCGCATGACCACGACCCCCGCTGACACGCCCGAGACCTCGAACGCCGACCCGACGCCGAGCGTGCCGTCCGGCGTCGCCGCCGCCAAGCGCCCCCGCGCGAAGCCGCGCCCGCGCGCCGCGCGCCGCGCCTCGGCGGAGTACGTCGCGGTCGACGTCGCCGCGCAGCGCCTCGATCTCGACGCCGACGCCCTGCGCGCCCGCTGCCGTCGCGCCGCCGTGAAGGTCGGCACGATCGTCCAGGCCGACCTCGGCGCCGGCCTGATCGCCGTGAAGTTCGGCCGCAGCTGGCGCGTGCGCTTCCCGTCCGCCGCCGCGTGATCGCGGGCGCTGCCGCGTGCCTTGGCGTCGCGCTATGCTTCGCCCTGTCGCGCGTGAGCGCCCGCCCCGAGGAGTATTTCCGATGGGCGTACGCAACACGTCTGGGGTCCGCCGAACCATGAGGAACGGCAAGACCCGCTGGATCATTGACATCACGTACACCGACAGAGACGGCAGGGAGCAGCGCTATCGACGCGATGCGGCCCTGCAGACGTCCGCCGGCGCGCGTGCCGAGGCCGATCGGCTTCGGCTCCAAATCGCGACGCACGGCACGCTGGAGCAGACGTCGACGAAGTGCCTGACGTTCGGGGACTTCGTCGAGGGCGACTTCGCCCGCCTCTTCAAGCCGAAGTACCGACCCGCGACGCGTGTCCGGTACGAGGCGATCCTTCGCCAGGGGCTCCTCGAGGCGTTCAAGTCGACGCCGCTCGACGAGATCCGCGCCCCGCAGTTCCGCGCATACGCCGCGCAGCTGCAGGGCAGGGGCGTCCAGGTGAAGGGGCCGACCAACTTCCTCCGCACGGTCCTCCGCGCGGCGGTCGAGGTCGGCAAGCTCGCCGAGATGCCGAGCATCCCGTCGCTCTTCAAGGCGAGCCGCAAGCTCCCCGACGCGCCGACGGAGGAGGAGGTCGAGGCCATGCTCACGCACGCGCGTGGCTGGCTGCGCCTCGCGATCGCCCTCGCGGCGTTCGCGGGGATGCGTCTCGGGGAGGTTCGCGCGCTCGAGGTTCGCGACGTCGACCTCACGCGCAACCAGCTGCTCGTTCGGCACGCGCTCTCCGAGGCGGAGGTCGTGACGCCGAAGAGCGGCCACGAGCGGCCCGTGCCGCTCGTCCCGCAGCTCGCGGCGATGCTCGACGAGGCCCGCAAGTCGAAGCTCCCCAGGGCCCGCCTGGTGCTCACCGATGCGGGCACGACGCCGTCGAGGCAGCACGTGCTCTCGCGGCTCAAGGCGCTGCAGACGCGCCACGGGTTGCCGGCGCGTTCGTTCCACGCGCTCCGGCACTTCTTCTGCTCGGTGCTCATCCGTCGCGGGGCGTCGGTCGAGGCCGTCCGGCTCCTCGCCGGGCACTCGGACCTCGCGACGACGCAACGCTACGTGCACGCGGCCGCCGGCGACCTGACGGCCGCCATGGCGACCTTCCGGTAACTGGGAGGAAACGACCCGCTGCGCGGATGCGAATCTCCCTTGTTTTGCCGACTAAAAGCCGTCTTTTAGTCGGGGCGAGAGGATTCGAACCTCCGACCCCTTGACCCCCAGTCAAGTGCGCTAACCAGGCTGCGCTACGCCCCGAGCCCCTCCCTTGCGGGTGGGGGCGCGAAAGGTAGCCGCCTCCCCCGCTCCGATCAACCGTTATCGCGCGCGCTCACGGCAGCGGCGGCGGCGGCAGCGTCAGCGGCGAGGCCTCGGGCTCCGCCATGATGCCGCCGACCACGCGCGACGAGAGCAGCTCGAGCCGATCGGCCAGCTCGCCGTAGCCGACCTCGGAGGCCGCCTCCGTTTGGGCGTGCACGATGAGGCACGCGCGGCGGCGCGCGGTGAAGAGGAACACGTGGCCGACGACGCGCCCGTCGGGCGTGCTCTCGGTCGCGACCCACTGGCGCGCCTCCCAGCCGCGCGGCGCCGAGACGTTCTCGTCCGAGAGCGTCTCGAAGCGCTTGTCGATCTCGACGGCCTTCGGCAGCTCGCCGATCTCGCGCGCGTGCGCCTCGCAGTCGAGGCGCGTGACCGGCCGCGACGAGTCCCAGCGGCGCGCGCGCAAGGTCGTGGAAGAGCGCAGGTGCTTGGCGACGAGCCAGCCGCCGCTCCGCTCGTCGCTGTCCGAGATCGACCACGCGGGTCGATCCGGCAGCGGGAACGACACGCCGATCCGCTGGCTGTGGTAGCGCGAGAGCTCGGCGTCGGTGAAGGCGCCCCAGGGCCTCTGCGAGGTCGACGGCGCGGGCGCGCGCGCGGGCGGCGGCGGTGCCCCTCCGCATCCGGCCAGCGGCGCCAGGAGCGCGAGCGAGGCCGTGGCGGCGAAGAGCAGCGCCGCGCGCGCGTCCGACATGGTCGTCACGCGCTCGGGGTGGTGGCCGAGCGCAACAGCTCGACGCGCTCGAGCACGACGTCGGTGTTGGGGCGATCGCGCGCATCGCGCGGCACGTGGGCGATCTTCGAAATCACGTCGACGCCGGCGACCACCTTGCCGAAGACCGAGTGGCGCCGATCGAGGTGCGGCGTTGCGCGCTCGGTGATGAAGAACTGCGAGCCGTTGGTGCCGGGGCCGGAATTCGCCATCGACAGCATGCCCGGACCGTCGTGGCGCAGCTCGGGGTGGAACTCGTCCGAGAAGGCGTAGCCGGGCTTGCCGGTGCCCCACACGTTGGTCGGACCGATCGGGTGGTGCGTGCGCAGATCGCCGACCTGCACCATGAAGTCCGGGATGACCCGGTGGAAGCGCACGCCGTCGTAGGCAGGCTTCCCCTTGCCGCTCTCGCCCGTGACCGGATCCTTCCAGTCGATCGCCCCCTTCGCGAGCCCGACGAAGTTCGCCACGGTCTTCGGGGCCTTGTCTTCGAAGAGCGCGACGACGAGGGTGCCGAGGCTCGTGACCAGGCGGGCATAGAGCTGCCCCTGGCCGGGGACGTCGATCGGGGGGAAGACGGGATCGGGCATGCGTTCCTCCGCTTGTGCGTGGGTGGGCGCTGAGCGCGGGGTGCGCCTAGCGCAGCGGGTGGCGGGGGGCCATCGTCGTCGACGGCTACGCGAGGCCGAGCTCGAGCCGCTCCGAGAGCCTCGTCGACGCCCCGCGCACGGCCGCCTCGGCGCCCTTGCCTCCGAGCGCCAGCGCCCTGCGCGCGAGACGTCGCCCCGGCTCGCTGGCGACCAGCGCCGCGATGGTGTCGGTCGGCGCGAACGGCGGCGCGGCGCGGTCGGCGAGCGCGAGATCGGTGAGCGGCGTCGCGCGAAGAAAGCAGGCGAGCGCCCGCGAGAACGGCTCCGCGAGCCCAGAGCGCGGATCGTTCGCGAACAGCGCGCAGAGCTCGGGCGCCGGGGCGCTGCGATCGGCGCGGCGCACG
>JAJXTK010000733.1 GCA_021783935.1 Myxococcales bacterium
GAGGTCGTCGGCAAGGTCGTCGCCGCGGGCGACGGCGTCGCGCACGCGCTCGGCAAGAGCGTGATCGTGCCCGCGGTCATGGGGTGCGGCGAGTGCGCGTTCTGCAAGAGCGGCCGCGCCAACGCGTGCCTCGCGCAGAAGATGCCCGGCAACGACATCGACGGCGGCTTCGCGACGCACCTCGCGGTGCCTGGCGCGGCGCTCATCGACGTCAGCCAGGCGCCGCCGTCGGTCGATCGGCGCGACCTGTCGGTGGTGGCCGACGCGGTCTCGACGGCGCAGCAGGCGATCTACCGCTCGGGGCTCGGCGAGGGGGACGTCGCGTTCGTGGTCGGCTCGGGCGGGGTCGGCGCCTTCGTCGCTCAGATCGCCCGCGCCAAGGGCGCGCACGTCATCGCCTTCGACGTCGAAGACAAGCGCCTCGCGCTGATCAAGGAGTTCGGCGCCGAGCTCGCGATCTCGGTGAAGGACCGCGAGGTCAAGGAGCTGCGCAAGGAGGCCGGCAAGGCGGCCGGACGCTACGGGCTCCCTTCGTTCCGCTACCGCATCTTCGAGTGCAGCGGCACCACCAACGGCCAGCTGCTCGCCTTCGCCCTCATCTCCCACGGCGCCACGATGGTGCAGGTCGGCTACACGCCGAAGCCCGTCGAGGTGCGCCTGTCGAACCTGATGGCGTTCGACGCGACGGTGCACGGCAGCTGGGGGGCGCCGCCGCAGGCGTACGCCGACGTGCTCCCGCTCGTCTACCAGGGGAAGGTCGCGATCGCGCCGTTCACCGCGCACGCGCCGATGTCCCGCATCAACGAGCTGCTCGACGACATGGCCGCCCACAAGCTCGACAAACGCATGGTGCTCGACCCACGCGCCTGATCCCAGACGAGAGGAACAGGAAGGGAAGAAGGAGAGAAGGGGGGATTGGGTGCTGCCGCGCGGGGCGACGACGACGTCGCTGCCAGCCATCGAGAAGACGTGAGCGCACGCATCGGCAGACCCCTCCCGCTTCTTCCCTTCTTCCCTTCCTGTTGCATCTCTCGCCACTCGCCCCGACGACTCCAGAGAACACCGAGGACACGATCATGGAACTCAAGAACCACGAGCTGCTTCCCGGCTACGAATTCCGCCACATCCGCTACGAGGAGAAGCCGGTCCTCGGGCGCGACGGCAAGCCCATCGACGGGCTGCATCAGGTCTGGATCTCGCTCGACAACGAGAAGCAGCTGAACTCGTACACCACCGCGGCGGTCAAGGACGTCATCCTCGCCTTCCGTCGCGCGAGCTGCGATCGGCGCGCCGTCGCCGTCGTCTTCACCGCGGTCGGCGACAAGGCCTTCTGCACGGGCGGCAACACCGCAGAGTACGCGAGCTACTACTCGAATCGGCCGCTCGAGTACCTGCAGTACATGCGGCTGTTCAACGACATGGTCACGAGCATCCTGCTCTGCGACAAGCCGGTCGTCTGCCGCGTCAACGGCATGCGCATCGGCGGCGGCCAGGAGATCGGCATGGCGTGCGACTTCTCCGTCGCGGGCGACCACGCGCGCTTCGGGCAGGCGGGGCCGGTGCACGGCTCGGCGCCCGACGGCGGCTCGACCGATTTCCTCCACCTCTATGTCGGCGTCGGCAAGGCCGCCGAGTCGCTGGTGCTCTGCGATCCGTGGTCGGCGCACAAGTCGCTGCGCCTCGGCCTCGTGAACGAGATCGCCCCCGTCTACAAGGACAAGAGCGGCAAGTTCGTGCCCAACCCGCTCGTCGTCACCGACCGCTACGTCGACGAGATGGGCAACGTGATCCACGGCGACTGGAAGACGGGCGACGCGCAGAAGGCCGGCAAGGCGGCGCTCGGCGAGCTCAAAGTCGACCTCTCCGAGCTCGACGCCGCGGTCAACCGGCTCGTGACGAAGCTGACCTACACGTTCCCGGACTGCACCCGCAAGACGCTCGAGAGCTGGCGCAAGAAGAAGCTCGAGCACTGGACGCAGAACGGCGAGAGCAACCGCAGCTGGCTCTCGCTGAACATGAACACCGAGGCGGCCGCCGGCTTCCCGGCGTTCCACTACGGCGATCGCAACGAGCGCGAGATCGACTTCGTGCTGCTGCGCAGGCGCCTCGCCGAGGGCGCGCTCTTCGATGACCAGCTCGTCGAGCAGGTGCTCATGCCGTCGGCGCGCGCGGGCCGCGCGAAGGATCGTGAGGGATGAGCGACGAGATCCTCAAGCGAGAGCTGCTCGAGGAGGGCACCGTCCTCTCGCTCACGCTCTCGCAGCCGAAGGGGAACATCCTCTCGACGCCCATGCTCGAGGCGATCGCGGCCGCGCTCGCCGAGCACGAGGGGCGGCAGGCGCTGCGCCTCGTGATCCTGCGGGGCGCCGGGGGCAACTTCTCGTTCGGCGCCTCGGTGCCCGAGCACGAGAAGCAGAACGCGCCGAAGATGCTCGCGACCTTCCATCGCGTGCTGCGCGGCGTCGCGCGCTACCCGGTGCCGATCGCCGCGGTGGTCGAGGGGCGCTGCCTCGGCGGCGCCTTCGAGCTGGCGCTCTGCTGCCACTTCGTCTTCGCCGCGCCGAGCGCCGTCTTCGCCTGCCCGGAGATCAAGCTCGGCGTCTTCCCGCCCGTGCTCGCGGCGATCGGTCCCTATCGAATGCCCACGGCCGCGGCCGAGCGGCTGCTGCTCACCGGCGACGACGTCGACGCGGCGACGGGCGCGATGCTCGGCTTCGTCACGACGACGCTCGCCAAGGAGCCCGACGCGCGCGACCAGGTGCTCGAGTGGTATCGCAACAAGCTGCGCCCGCTGTCGGCCTCGTCGCTGCGGCAGGCCACGCTCGCCGCGCGCGAGCGCTCGCCGCTGCTCCTCGCGCTCGGCGAGGCGCTCGAGGTCGCCGAGCGCCGCTACGTCAGTGAGCTGATCGAGACCCACGACGCCAACGAGGGCATCGCCGCGTTCCAAGCGCGGCGCGCGCCCGCCTGGAAGGACGCATGAGCCAAGAAGTCGCAGTCGCTCCGTCGGCCGATCCCGCCGCGCCCCTGCTCGCCCGCGCGCAGGCGGCGCTCGAAAATCCGAAG
>JAJXTK010000734.1 GCA_021783935.1 Myxococcales bacterium
CGGCCCCCGGCCGTCGTCGTCCACCGCGAGGCAAAGAAGCAGCTCAACGCGCCGCCTCGCGACGACGTAGTCGTCGACGCGATCAAGATCTGGAGCCCGGCGCCGGGCGCGCGCCTCGATTTCCACCAGGTGATCTCGGAGGTCGCGAACATCGCGCGTCGCTACCACGTGACCGACGGCGTGCACCGCGATCTGCACTGCGGCGACGCAGTCGACGGGGAGCTCCGGGCCTTCGGGATCGGCTCGAAAGAGCAGTCCGTTTCTTCGGCAGCACAGGCCACGCGGTGGCACCTGCTCGCGAGTCGCGTTCGCGCGCACACGCTTCGCCTCGTCGACGGCGAGGCCGGGGCCGCCGCGGTCAAGGAGCTCTGCGATCTCCAATTGCGGCTGCACTCGATGGGCAGAATCGAGGTCGGCGCGCCGAACCGGAAGAACGCGCACGACGACATTTGTGATGCGCTCGCGCTGGCGATCGAGGCTGCCCGCGACTTGCCCGCGACGGGCGAGGGTGTGCACTTCGACATCCAGGTCACGCGCGGTGACGAGGGGATCGACGTCGTGACCTCCTGGTACGAGCTCCGACCGGCAGCCGGTGGCGGTTTTGTCAGGCTGCCGGCCTCGGCGCCGGTCGGCTCGGCCGCGTGGGAAGCGGGTCTCCGCGCCCGTCAGGAGCGCGGGCAATGGCAGCCCGGTGATCCCGAGCTGCCGCGCGGGCCGGGCGTGAGCGCGAAGGTCCGCGAGTGACGGGTGACGGCGGGCGCGGGCGCGGTGCTCGACGTCGGTGGTGTGTGTTTCGCGCCGACGGCGCGAGGAAGGCAGACGAGAAAATGGCAACGAACAGCATGCAGGGGCCGCCGGTGGCGACGATGACGATCGGCAGCGTGCGAACGCAGCTCAAAGAGGCGACGAGCATCGCGCGCACGTCGTGCGGACCGCTGAGCAAGCTCGCGCAGGCGCCGCTCGACGAGCTCGGCGACGCGCTCGATTTGGTCGAGTCGGCCGCACTGAGTTGGGGGCGGAAGTGCTCGCGCGACCTTCAGCTCCGCGCGTATCGCGACCGCGAGCAGCCGCCGCCGCCCGATCTGGTTGCGACGGTGCAGAGCGCGGCCCGCGACGCGGTGGTCAAAAACTGGGCGACCAAGGCAGAGGCCGCCGCGGACGGCTACCTCACGGCGGCCAAGGCGTTCCGCGATTCGATCGAGGCGACGCGGCTCAAAAGCGAGGGCCCGAGCGCGCTTCGTTCGAACCGCGACCTCGCGGCGATTCTGAAGCTCGCGAGCTTGCGTGAGGATCTTCAAACGAGGCCGGCGGCCGAGATCCGCGACTTGTTCTCGGGGCTCGCCGAGCGAGGCGACGCCGCGGCCGATGACGTGGCCGACGCTGCCGAGCCGGTGTTGCGTGAGATCGTCGGCATGACGGAGCCTCAGCTCCAAAAGAAGGTCGGCCCGCGGAGCGTCACGCAGAGCTCGATTCTCGCGCGACGCTCGGGCGATTTCGCCGCGGAGCAGGCAGCGGCAATCGACGGGCTTTCGAAGATCGCCGCGTACCGGCGTGCCGCCGCGCCGGCGTGGCTGGCCGCGTGCGACGAGGCATTCGTGCGCATGACCACGCTCGCGACGCACATCGTCTCGTTCAACGTGTGGTCGATGCCCGACTCGGCGCTCGGGCTCACGGCGCCGCGCACGACGATCAACTGGCGCGACCCGCTCAACGTGGACCCGGCGTACTAGGCCCCTCGACCCGCAGCCCCCGGCCGAACCGGCCGAATCGAAGCCCCGAGGCGCTGGCGTGCGCCTACGCGGCGAGTCGGACGGCACGGCCTGGACCGCGTACTTCCATCGCAGCGGTGGTTTCGAGCTGGCCTGGTATCTCGAGCACAAGCGCCGCAAGGCGAGGATCCCGGCGAGCTACGCGATCGACAACCAGATCCGCAGCTACGCCGCGACCACGATCCGCGTCGTCGCCGACGAGCACGCGCGCGCCATCGCAGCGGCGCCGGTGCAACCCGAGCGCCCCACGTTCGGGTCGGTCGTCCAGCGCTGGACGTCAGGCGAGCTCGCGAAGACCTACCCGGATCACGTCCGCGCCAAGGCGAGCGTCGCCGACGACGTTCAACGATTTCGTGACCACATTCTTGACCACGTCGGAACGGTCGCGCTCGCCGACTTCAAGATCGACGACGCTGACCGCGTGATGGCCAAGCTCGGCACGCACCTCGCGCCCGAGACGCGCCGCAAGATCGGGCAGCTCGTGCACCACGTGCTCGACCTCGGGGTGTTCCCGCTTCGGATCATCAGCACGAACCCGCTGCCTTCGAACTGGCTCCCCAAGCCACGCCAGCGCCCCACGTTCGGGTTCCTGTACCCGAGCGAGGACGAGCAGCTCCTCGGGTGCAGTGGCGTGTCGCTGCACCTGCGGCTGCTCTTCGGGTTCCTCGCGCGCGAGGGCTGCCGCGCTTCTGAAGCGACCGGGTTGCGCTGGTCAGACGTCGACCTCGTGAACGGCACCGTCGCGCTCGACGCGAACAAGACTGACGACGTGAGGACGTGGAAGCTCGATCCGGGCGTCGTCGCGGCGCTCCGGGTGTGGCGCGAGCTCGCGCCCAAGCCAAAGGCCAAGCGGGGCACGTTGAGCGAAGCCGACGCAGCCGATTGGTACGTCTTCGTCGACGCCCAGGGGCGCAACCTAGAGCCCGAGAAGATGACGCTCGCGACCGACCTGCGCGACGCGCTGCGCGCGGCTGGTGTCGACCGCCCCCAGCTGTTCGAGCTGAACGACCAGCGCCGCCCGCTGCGATGCCATGACCTCAGGGCGAGCTTCGTGACGGTCTCGACGGCCATCGGGCGCACCGAGCAGTGGATTTGCGACCGGACTGGTCACCGCAGTTCAGAGATGGTGAACCGCTACCGGCGTGCCGCTCGCTCGCTCGTGGAGCTGAATCTCGGTGCGCTCGCGCCCCTCGACCACGCGATCCCCGAGATCGCCGCGTGTCTGCCGAAGGGCACCAGCGGCACCACCACGGGCAACCGCGGCAACGGCTCGGCACGCTCCTCGCGTGTCT
>JAJXTK010000087.1 GCA_021783935.1 Myxococcales bacterium
CGCGCCACGCGATCTCCCTTCCCCCGCACCGCGGGGGAAGGGCGGGGATGGGGGCTGTAACAGCGACGATCGCGCTCAGGGCGGGATCCCGACCCGGCGGGCCCTCGACCGCATCCTGCGCGACGAGGTGCGCCACCGCGCCTTCGGCTGGCTCGCGCTCGAGTGGCTGCTCGCGACCCCCGAGGCGCCGGCCGTTCGGCGCGCCGTCGAGGCGGGTCTTCGCGGATGGCGCGCTGACTACGAGCGCAGCTGCGGCACCGAGCTCGACTCCGGCATCGAGGCGGTCACCGACGCGCGGCGCGCGTGGGGCGTCGCTCCATGGCAGCAGTACACGGCCATTCTCCACCGCGCCGACACCCATGATTTCGCGCCGCGCTTTGGCGAGCTCGGGATTCGCTTCGCCCGCTGACGTCGCCGGATGGGCCTCGGCTCACCTCGGCGCCGGCAGCAGCTTCAGCCCCTCTTCGGTCGGCTGAGGCTTCGGCTTCTCGGGCGTGGGCGCGCGCGTCGCGAGCAGCGCCCCCACAGCGCCCATCACGAGCACGACCCCCACGATCACGAGCGCGCGCCGACCCCGCTTGCCTCGCTGCGCGGCCGCCCACTCGGCCTCGGGATCGAAGGCATCCACGCTCACGGGCACCGGCGCGGGCGCTGGCGTCGGCGCGAGCAACGGAGCGGAGGGGGCCGCGACGACCCGAGGGCTCACGGACGGGGCGAAGAGAGGCGAGTCGGCGAGTCGAGCGCCCGAGGACGCGATCGCGGGCGTTGCGAAGGGATTCACCACCGCGGCGTGCGAGGCGCCCTGCGGCGCTGGAGCAGGTGACGCGATCGCGGCTGGGGGCGCGGGCGATGGTGCGGCGACCACGGGCGGCGCGGGCGACGGCGGAGAAGGGGCCACGACGATGGACGCAGGCGCGGGCGACGGCGTCACGGCGGCGGCGGGCGGGGAAGGCGACGGCTCGATCGCCTGCGTCACGACGCGAGCTGGCGCGGGCGTCGCGAAGGCGACCTCCACCGCGGCCTTGCCGGGCGTCGGCGTCGTGCGCAGCGCGGCGATCGGCGTCGCGCCGCTCGGCCTCGAGGGGTGCGCTTCGACGTTGCCCGGCAACGGCGCGTCGAGCCGTTCGGCGAGCTTCGCCTCCGCCGCGAGCTCGACCCACTCGTCAGGGATCCTCTGGAGCAGCGTCGCCGCGCGCTCGGCGAACGCTCGGGCGGCGATGCGCGAGCCGCGCGCACGCACGAGCGCGGCGGCGCACAGCTCGTCGACGCCGGCGTCGATGCGCGGATCGAGCTCGTGCAGGCGCGGCAAGTCCCTGCGTTGCTCCTCGCGCAGCTCGGCGAGCTTGCGCGCCCGGAACGGCGGCTCGCCGGCGATGGCGTGGTGGAGCAGCACGCCCAGCGCGAAGACGTCCGAGCGTCCATCGACGTCGCGCTCGAAGGCGACCTGCTCGGGGCTCAAATAGGCGAGCTCGCCGAACATCTCGATGGAGGTCGCCGTCTCGAGGCTCGGCGGCGCGGCGAGATCCACCAGGCGCGCCACGCCGAAGTCCATCAGCGTCGGCACGATCGCCCCGCGCGGATCTCGATGCAGCAGCACGTTGGCGGGGCTCACGCGCCCGTGCACGACCCCCTGCTCGTGCGCGAACGCGAGCGCGCGCGCGAGCTCGTGAGCGAGCCTCAGCGCGGCGCCGACGTTGAGCTTGCCGCGACGCGCGAGCACGGTGCCGAGCTTCTCGGCCTCGAGGAGCGCCGTCACGACGCACGGCATGCCGTCGACGTCGAGCAGATCGAGCAGCTCGAGGACGCAAGGGTGCCGCAGCCTGCCGCTCTCGCGGGCGCCGCGTTTGAACGCCTCGATCGCCGCGGGCTGCGTGCGCGCGCGAGGACGCAGGAACTTCATCGCGACGTCGCGATCGATCGTCTCGTTGCGCGCCACCCAGACCTCGCCGATGGCGCCGTAGCCGATGCGGCGCGCCAGGCGGTATTTGCCGTCGATCAGGCGGTTCTTCTGAAGGGCGAGCGGTGCCGACATGCAGCCTGGTTGAGCGTCAGGCTAGAGGAGCCGCGCTCGCGACGCACGCGGCGAGCGTTCGAACGATCGGCCAACCGCCGCTGGCAGGCTCATCCATGTCGTTCGCCGCGGCGAACGCGTCAGCCCTCACTCGGCGCCGCGCACCGGGTCGTCACCGAGCGCCGGCGCGGCCTGCCCGCCCGGGCCGTCGGGGCCCGATTCGGGGGGCGAAGGCACCGTGATGATCGGCGGCGCGCTGCACGAAGGCGCGAGCACGAGGGCGATCGTGCACAGCGTGGCGACGGCGAGCGCGCTCGAGAGCGCATGGGAGAGACGGCAACGGGTCACGGCTCCTCCGTGATGAAAGCGAGAAGCGTGCGAGGGCGGCTCAGCCCTCGTGCGCCCCCGCGTCGATGGGGAGAAACACCCGGAAGATGGCGCCGGCCGAGGGGGGCGACTCGGCCGTCACCTGGCCGCGGTGCTGATGCACGATCGCGAGGCAGAGCGCGAGGCCGAGCCCCAGGCCCCTCACCGCCCCTCGCTCCTTCGTCGAGAAGTACGGATCGAAGATCTTCGGCAGCAGCTCGGGTGCGATGCCGCGCCCTTCGTCTTGGAAGGCGAGCTCGACGTAGCGCCCCGCGGCGAGCGGTGGCACCTCGCCCTCCCTCAGGAGCCGAACGCCGCCCGTCACGACGAGCGCGCCGCCCTCCGGCATCGCGTCGCGCGCGTTGCGGGCGATCTCGCCGAAGGCCCGCTCGAGCAACGAGCCATGGACCTCGATCTCGGGCAGCTCGCCGGCCAGCCGGAGCTGCAGGCGAACGGCGCTCGCCCCGACGGCGCCGCGAAGGGCGCGCTCGACGATCGGCGCGATCGGCGCCCTCGCCAGCGGCGGCCTCGTGCCGGCGAGCAGCATGAGGTGCCGACCGAGCGTGCTCGCCTGGTTGGCGCTCTCCTCGGCGATGCGCAGCAGCTGGTGCAGCTTGCTCCCCGCCGGCGCGAGCGAGACCGCGAGCCCGACGCTGCTGGAGATCGACTGCAGCAGGTTGTTGAAGTCGTGCGCCATGCCGCCGGCGAGCAGCCCGAGCGCCTCGAGCCGCCGGCTACGCAGCTCCTGCAGCTGCCGTTGGTGCTCGCGCTCGAGCGACGCCTCGGCGCGAAGACGCCGCGCGACGGCGAGCAGCGCCGCCTCCAGCTGCGCGCCGTCGATCGGCTTGGTCACGTAACGGTCGACCCCGAGATCGATGGAGCGCTTCAGGTAGGCGACCTCCTCGAACGCGGTGGCGACGATGATGGGCACCGCCTCGCCTCGAAGGCGGATCTGAGCGGCCATGGAGAGCCCGTCCATCACCGGCATCTGGATGTCGGTGAGCACCAGCTGCGGCCGCTCGACCTCGAAGCGCGCGAGCCCCTCCGCGCCGTCGGCCGCGTCGACGACCTCGCCGAGCCGCCGCTCGAGGAAGGTGCGCAGGAGCTTCCGGGTGGTCGCGTCGTCCTCGACGAAGAGGATCTTCAGCGTGCGCAGGAACTCGCGGTCGGGGTCCATGATGGAGGGGTGCTCCGTCGATCGGAAGATCGCGACCGTACGAAGCTCCGAGAGGCAATCGAACCTACACGCCCGGCCCCGACGCGACCACCGAGAAGTCACTCGAGGACGGCTCGGGGCGCTGCGCCGAATCCGCGACGCCTGCGCGGGCCAATCTGGCCCGCAACGCCTCGAGCGACCGCCACCGCCAGCTCTTCCCCCGCGACGCGCAGTCGGGCCGCGGCAGCGGGAGCAGCGGGCGCGTGCGCTGATCGAGGGCGCGCAGGCCGTGGTCGTCGTCGAGCAGCAGCTCTTGAGCCTCGAGCGGCGAGGACGCACCGAGACGCGCACCGTCGCGGAGCGCGATACCAGAGGCGCCAGCCCGCCCGGTCGACTGCGATCGTCACGGCGCGAGCGACCAGCTGCAGGCCTCGTTGGCCATGCGGGTCGCGCTCGCGCGCTCGCCGAGCGACGCCAGCGACGGCAGCGCGAAGGTCTCTCCGACCTGGCCGCCGACACCGGCGCCGACGACGCACCTGCAGCGGAAGGCGCTCTGGCCACGCACACACTCGATGCTCCGTGGGTATTCGTCGGCGCACGCCCCCCAGCTCACCTTGAGCGCCTGCGGGCTCGGCTGCGCCTCCCAGGTGCATCGCGGCTCGTGCTTGCAGGCGCCGGCGAACGTCAACAGCGACAGCACGATGAGAGGCTTCGCGTCCATGGACATCCCTCCGCGCGCGAATCAGGTTCGGCCATCGGTGGCGCGTCAACCGGTCGGACCGGAAGTGAGATGGCCCAGACGGTCGGCCGCCGGTCGCGACCCGAGACCCCCGAGGGTATCTCCTGCATCGATGCCACGACGCGCGCCCAGATCTCGGAGTATCGCGCCTGCGTCGTGGTCATCATGGCTCGCGGGTCCGCGTGCCGGAGGCGCTGCCCTCTGCCGGTAATTGGTCGTACCAACTCGACGGGATCTTGAGATGCTCCGGTTTGCACGCAGGGGGTGCCAATGCGATCTTCGTGCAGAAGATGACGCGCCGCGGACGCCAATCGCACGCTCGACTCTCCGGTCCGGCCAGCGCTCGCCTCGCCGCGCCGTGCCTCGCGCTCTTGCTCTTCGCGGGGGTCGCGAGCACCGCCGCCTGCGGCCGTCGCGCGGAGGCCGACGCGCGCGGCGCGATCGCGAGCGCTGCGCCGCGGGTCGAGGCGCGGGACGTCTTCGCCGAGCGCTGCGCCCCCTGCCACGGCGCGGGGGGCAGAGGCGACGGCGCCGCCGCGGCGGAGTGCAACCCGCGCCCGCCCGACCTCTCGGACCGCCAACGCCAGGCGCGGCTGTCCGACGACGATCTCCGTCGCCTGATCCTGCGTGGCGGCAAGGCGACGGGGCGCAGCAACGTGATGCCGCCGAACGAGGACCTGGCGACCCACGCCGACCAGCTCGCCGCGCTCGTCGCGAAGGTGCGAAGCCTCGCCGCGCGTTGAGCCGAGCCGACCGTCGGATCGGCGCGAGAGCGCGGCCCCGATGGCCGGGCGCGGCCACTTCTTGCGGTCGATCGCGTCGCGCGTCGTTGTGCGCCTTTGCGTGGCCGAAATGCGGCACGATTCATCGCGTGTCCGCGCCCTCGCCCCCCGAGCCTCCCGCCCCGCCTCGCACGCAGCGCCTCGCGACGCGCATCTGGCTCGGCGTGACGACCCTGTTCTTCGTGCTGTCGACGTCGGTCGGCATCTGCCTCTGGGCGCTCGTCGGCACCGAGCGATCCGTCTCGGAGCTCCGCGCGCTCGCCGTCGCCGAGCGCCACGCGGTCGCCATCGGCGTCGCCGCGCGCGAGCAGTACATGCACGAGGCGCACGGCGCGCTCTTGCGCGAGCCTGAGCACGTCAAGGACGAGCACCGCTGGGGCGCGATGCTGCGCACGCACGTCGAGGCCCTGCGCCCGCGCGTGGACGAGGCCACTGCCGCGCAGCTCGACGCCATCGAGGACCACAGCGACGAGCTCTCTCGGATCTTCGCGACCGAGGTGCTGCCCGCCGCGCGCGCGCGCGACGAGGCGAAGCTGCACGCAGCCCACGACTCCGCGGAGAAGCAGGTCCAGCAGATGGTCGATGCCTCCGACGCCTCGGTCGCCCACCTGGCGGCCAAGACGCAGCAGGCCATGTCGTTCGCGACGCACACGGCGCGCGCGGCGTCCCTCGTCGCAGCGCTCGTCGTCGCCCTCGCCGCCGCCATCGCGGTCGCCGTCGCCGTCGGCTTCGTGCGCAGGATCGTCGCGCCCGTCTCGGCGCTCGAGCGCGCCGCCAACAGGATCGGCGAGGGGGACTTCGAAGCCGACGCCGGGCCGATGGCCATTCGCGAGCTCGAGACGCTGCGCGCGCGCTTTCGCGAGATGGCGAGCCGGCTCCGCGAGCGCGAGGCGCGCCTCATCCAGGCCGAGCGCCTCGCCGCGCTCGGGTCGCTCGCGGCGGGGGTCGCGCACGAGCTGAACAACCCGCTCGGCGTGATCATCGGCTACCTCAAGGTGCTGCGGCGCAAGCCCGAGCTCGATGCGATCGAGGAGGAGCTGCGCATCCTCGACGACGAGGCGCACCAGTGCCGGATCATCGTCGAGGATCTCGTCGCGTTCGCGCGCGAGCCGCGGCTCGATCGCGCGCGCACCGATCTGTCGACGCTGGCGCGCGAGGTCGCCAACAAGCTCCGGAGCGCGCCCGAGCTCGAGGGGCGCACCGTGCTCGTCGCGGCCGAGGCGCAGGTGCCCGCAGACGTCGATCCCGTGCGGCTCTCGCAGGTGCTGCGAAACCTGCTGGTGAACGCGGCCTCGGCGAGCGCGAAGGAGGAGCCCATCCGCATCGAGGTCGAGGGGCAGGGCGAGCGGGCCGTCATCCGAGTGCGCGATCGCGGCACCGGGATCGACCCCCGCGATCTGCCGCACGTCTTCGAGCCCTTCTACTCGCGCCGGCCCGGGGGCACGGGGCTCGGGCTCGCCGTCTCGCACGGCATCGTGCGCGCCCACGGCGGCACCATCGAGCTGCTCGACACGCCGCCCGGCACGACGGCCGTCGTGACTCTGCCGCGAACCTCCAGCGCCCAAGGGGCCACGTCATGACCGCTCGCATCCTCGTCGTCGACGACAAGACCAACCTACGCAAGCTGCTCGCGAGTGTGCTCGGCGCCGTCGGCGAGGTCGCCACGGCCGACGGCGGGCGACGCGCGCTCGAGCTGCTGGCCGCGCAGCACTTCGACGTCGTGGTGACGGACGTCCGCATGCCTGATCTCGACGGGCACGAGGTCCTCAAGGCCGCCCGCGCGCTCGAGCGCCCGCCCGAGGTCGTGCTGATGACCGCGTTCGCCACGGTCGAGAGCGCGATCGGCGCGCTGCGCGACGGGGCCTTCGACTACGTCACCAAGCCCTTCGATCCCGACGACGTGAAGGGCATCGTGGTGCGCGCGCTGCGGCGTCGAGGGCTCGCGCCGGAGCCGCCCGAGGCCGAGAGGGGCGACTTCGAGTGGCACGGGATCCTCGCGCGCTCGGGCGTGATGCGCGACCTGCTCAGGCTCGCGGAGAAGGTCGCGGCCAGCGAGGCGACCATCCTGATCTTGGGCGAGAGCGGCACCGGCAAGGACCTCGTCGCGCGCGCGATCCACGCCTCGAGCCCGCGCGCGGCGAGGCCGTTCGTGGCGCTCAATTGCGCGGCGATTCCGGTCGAGCTGATGGAGGGGGAGATGTTCGGCTGGGCGCGCGGCTCCTTCAGCGGCGCGACGGGCGCGCGCGCCGGGCTCTTCGAGGAGGCGAGCGGCGGCACGCTGTTCCTCGACGAGATCGGCGAGATGCTCCGCCACCTGCAGGCGAAGCTCACGCGCGCGCTCGAGGCGCACGCCGTGCGGCGCATCGGCGAGTCGGCCGAGCGCCCCGTAGACGTGCGCGTGCTCGCCGCGACCCACCGCGACCTCCCCGGGCTCGTCGCCGCGGGGGCGTTCCGCGAGGATCTCTTCTATCGCCTCAACACGTGCATCCTGCGCGTGCCGCCGCTGCGAGAGCGCCCTGACGACGTCGAGCTGCTCGCCGGCCACTTCGTCGCGCGCCACCCGGGCGCGCTGCGCATCACGAGCGAGGCGATGGCGGCGATGCGCGCGTATCGATGGCCGGGCAACGTGCGCGAGCTGCGCAGCGCCATCGAGCGCGCCGCGATCCTCGCCGAGCAGGGAGCGATCACGACCGAGAACCTGCCGCCTGAGGTCACCGGCGCGGTCGCGGAGCTCCCCCAGGCGAGCGTCGACTTGGCGACGATCAGCTACCGCGACGCGATCGAGCGCGTGCGCAGCGAGGGGGTGACGCGCTATCTGCAGGCGATCCTCCAGAAGTTCGACGGGAACGTCGTCGCGGCCGCGGAGTTCGCCGACGTCGAGCGCGAGAGCTTCTATCGGCTCTGTCGTCGCTACGCCGTCGATCCGGCCGACTACCGGGCGCGGACGTGAGGACCGCGCGTGCGACGTTTCGTCGGGTTCGCGCGCGTCGAGACGCGCGTTGTGACCGCGCTCGTCTCGACGCGTGACCGGCGCGGCCACAATCGAGGCGATCGCCCGCCCTCGGAGGGACGCCGACGAGCGAATCGCTGTCGGATTCTCGAGAAGACGCGCGCCGCTCGGAGCCGCTCGCCGCCGCGCACGCCCCTTGCTCACGCGTGGCTGCGCCCCATCCGAGGGCGCAAGGAGGTCCGTCGTGAAGATCTTGTCCAAGAAGTCCGCGCGCAAGGTGGTGGTCTCTTCGATCGCGGCGCGACTCGGCGCCCGACACCGCGGGCACGTGCGCCACTGCGGCGTGCTCCGGCACTGCGGGGCCGTGCGCCACTGCGGCCAGCTCGGCTGATTGTGCGCCCTGGAGGCTCGGCGGGCTGCTCGCGCGCTCGCCGAGGCCCTCCGAGGCGCGCTCTGGTAGGAGCCCGATCGTGCGCGAACACTGGGACGTGATCGTCGTCGGCGCCGGGCCGACCGGGTGCGTCGTCGCCGACGCGCTCGTCGAAGCGGGCCGACGCGCGCGGCTGATCGACGCCGGGCCGAGGTCCGCGGTCGGGCACCCGGTCGACGAGGTCGATCGGCGCGCGTGGGGCTTCACGACCACCGACGGATCGTTCGACTGGTATCGCGTGCGCGCGGTGGGCGGCCGCTCGCTGCTCTGGGGCGGCTGGAGCTACCGGTTGCCCGCGCGCGTGCTCGCGCGCGCGGACTTCCCGTTCGGGGCCGCGACGATCGCCCCCTGGTATCGCCGCGTCGAGCGCGCGCTCGGGGTCGTGCGCGGCCCGCTCGATGCGCGCACCGCGAGGGCTGCGTCCAGGCTCGAGGCGCGCGCCTACGCCAAGCGCGCCCCGCTCGTCGGAGATCGGATCTGGACGGCGCGAGACGCGCCCGCGGCCAAGCGCGCGCGTCCGCACACCGTGGCTCTGCGCTTTGAGCACGCGCGCGGCGAGGCCTCCGCGCTGGTGTGCCTCGATCTCGCGACGGAACGCGAGGTGCGCCTCGCCGCCGACGCGTTCGTGCTCGCCGCATCGCCCATCGAGAGCGCACGCATCCTGCTCGAGAGCGAGCTGCCGCGCGCCTCCTACGGCCGAGGGCTCGTCGATCACCAGGTCGCGAGCTACGTCCTGTTGGAGCCGCGCCCCGCGCCGCAGCGGCCAGAGAGCCCGCTCGCCCATGCGACGCTCGTCGACCCCCGCGTGAACTTCGACGCGCCGTCGCGACGCCCCTATCGCGGCGGCTTCACCATCGAGGTGTCGGGTCCGGTGCCGCTCGAGGCACTCGGGATCGAGCGCATGGTCCCCTCCGACGAGGTCGACGCGCACAGCGCGACGATGCTCCACGCGATCGGCGAGGTGTTCCCGAGCCGCGGCCGCTTCGTCGACCTCGACGACGCGACGCGCGACGCCTACGGGCGCCGCGTGCCTCGCATCCACTTCGCGTGGACGAAGGAGGACGAGCGGCGCGCGAAGGACTTGAAGCGCGCCTGCCTCGCGCTCGCCGCCGAGCTGGCCGCGCCGGGGAGCAAGCTCGTGCCGTTCGTCGACCCGATGAACAAGGGCGCGGGGCACGAGGCGGGGACGCTGGCGCGCGGCGAGCTGGTCGACGCGCGCGGGAGGCTCCGCGCGCTCGGCAACGTGTGGGTCGCGGACGCCTCGGCGATGCCGACGGCGGGCGACCGGCACCCGACGCTGACGCTGCTCGCGAACGCAGCGCGCGTGGCCGACGCAGTGGCGCGCGCACGAGGGTGAGCGAGGCGAGCAGCGCACCGCCGCCGGCACGCCCATCCAGCCCGCCTACGCCGAGCAGGCCGTGGGCGAGGTGATCGTCGACGAGGAGCTCGAGCCGGCGCTGGCCGACCTCGAGGGGTTCGAGCGCATCTGGCTCATCTGCCACTTCGATCGCGTGGGCCCCTTCCGCCCCCGCGTCGTCCCATACCGCGACACGCGCGAGCACGGCCTCTTCGCGACGCGCGCGCCGAGCCGGCCGAACCCCATCGGCCTCTCGCTCGTGCGGCTCCTCGGCCGCGATCGCAACGTGCTGCGGGTGCAGGGGCTCGACATCCTCGACGGCACGCCGCTGCTCGACATCAAGCCCTACGTCCCCGAGTTCGACGCGCGCGTCCCCTCGAAGGCGGGCTGGCTCGACGAGACTACCGAAGAGCGCCGCGTCGCCGACGGGCGCTTCCACGGTGGTGACGGCGAACGCTGACGCGAGATGGCCCGCGGCGATCCGAATCACCTCGGAGGGCCGAGGGGGTCGCGAATGGGACGTCAGGGCTTGCGCGCCGTCGGGAGCGTGGTGCTCGAACGCCGCGTCCAGCACGACGGGCAGAACCAATCGAGCTGGAGCTTGCCCTCTTCGAAGCGCCGCGTGAGGGCCCAGCCGTTCTTCTGCGCGAACAACGTCACAGAGCCGTCGCCATCCGTCTCGGTGCGCCCGCACTGGCTGCAGGAGTAGGAAATGCCGGAGTCCATGATTCCCCAAGGATGCGCCAAGTCGCCGACGATTTCATCCGCCTTTCCGCGCCCGCGGTTCGACGGCGGGCCGCCCCCCGCGCGCGCTCGCAGGCTCGTCCGTGGCGCGAGGCGCTCGACCTCGGCGCCCTGCGTCGCTCAGCAGCAGCCGCTCCCGGGCTTGCAGACAGGGCCCGCCTCGGTCGTCGCGACGTAGCCCTCCCCCTTGGTCTCGCGCGGATCGCGCACGAGCATGCCTGCGCCGCACGGGAACGGTCGCGCGTCGAGCGGGGCCACGGGCACGCGCGGCTCGACGAAGTCGAAGTGCTCGCGGTAGGGCGCGCGCCGGTAGATGCCGAACGTCTTCTCGCACACGGCGACGCGCACGCCGCGCCGCAGCACGTGGCCGTCGTCGTCGGTGACCTCGCGGAAGGGGCCGCGGTAGACGACCGCCTGCCGGCGATCCCAGCACGCCCCCTCCTTGCCCTTGTACGCGACGACCGTGACGCTGCGGAACTCGATCCCCTGCACCGTTCGCCACGGCTCGACCTGGCGATCGACGACGCTCATGCCGTAGAGGCCGGCCTCCTCGAACGCGGCGAGGAAGAGATCCTCGCGCATCGCGCCCGAGATGCACCCGGTCCACAGCTCGGGGTTGCGCTGCAGGTGGTAGGGCACGTCTTCGTCGCTGACGATGTCGGAGATGATCGCGCGCCCGCCCGGCTTGAGCACGCGGTGGATCTCCGAGAACAGGAGGCGCTTCTCCTCGGGGCGGACCAGGTTCAACACGCAGTCCGAGAGCACTACGTCGACCGATTCGTCCTCGATCATCGGCGCGCGCTGGCGGAGGTCCTGAAGCCGCGCCTCGAGGCGCGCGAGGTCTTCGGCCGATCGCACGGGGTGCTCGGCGAGCTCGCGATCGAGCCGCTCGAGATCGACCTTGAGGTCCTGGATGCGCCCCTTGCGGAAGGAGACGTTCTCGTAGCCGACGGTGCGCGCGAACGCCGGGGTCGCGCGCCTGGCGACCGCGAGCATCTCGTCGTTCATGTCGACGCCGATCACCCGCCCCTGCGGGCCGACGATCTGGCTCGCGACGAAGACCGCGCGCCCGGCGCCGGCGCCCAGATCGAGCACCGTCTCGCCCGCCTTCACCCGGCTCGAAGGGTCGCCGCAGCCGTAGTCTCGCTCGAGCACCTCGTCGGGGATCGCGGCCATCAGCTTGGGGTCGACCGGCGTCGGGCAGCAGAGCCCCAAATCACGCTGGGCCGCCTCCGAATACGTGTCGAGTACCGCCGCCTCCGGGTCGAACCGATCGTCCGCCATCGCTCCTCCGCCGCCCCGTTGGAGCCGAGCCTACGCCGACCGGTTCGCGAAGAAATCGGATCCGCCTTCGGACGCGCTCGGTCCGATGCCCGAGCGGGCGCCGGCGTGCCGTCGGCCGTCGCTCGTCAATCCCAGCCGACGCACTCGGAGGCGTCCTTGCGGCCGCCGTCCCGCGCGAGGCGCGCCTCGTAGTTGCAGCGCCACCGGCCGTCGTAGCAGTGCGCGCCGAGCGCGTCGGTGAAGCAGACCGCGGAGGAGTCCTTGCGGCAGCGCGGATCGCGCGCGCGCTCGTACGGCACGAGGCGCTCGCACTCGGCCTGCGTGCGCACGCACTCGGCCTCCTCGTTGAGGTCCGACTCGAAGATCGTGCGGCAGTACCACCCCGAGCCGCTCGGACGCTTGGCGGCGTCGGCGCGGGGCGCGCTCGACGCGCACGCGACGGCGAAGACGGCGAGAGCGAGCGTGAGGGCGAGGCGGCGAGCGCGCATGGGGCTCCTGTGGGTTCGCGGGCGCGCGAGTCTCGCCCCGCGGGCGCCGCGCGCAACGTGAAACAGCGTCAAGCGGCGCGCGGGCGGCCTCGGCGCCGCGCGCTGCGAGCGGGCTCACTCGGGCGCGGTGGTGAACCGGCTCTCGAGCACCAGGTCGGCGTCGCCTTGGACCAGCTCGAAGCGCGCGCGGTAGGCGGTCGACGGGGCGAGCGGCGCCTTGGGCACGAGGTGCGCCTCGCCCGCCCGCGTGAGCGCGTTGGGGTCGGACTGCGCCGTGATCAGCACTCCGTCGACCGGGCCGTCCGGTCCGACCAACGACACGACCAGCCGATCGATCGGCCGGTTGGTCACGACCGACACCGGCGATCCGACGGTCGTCGCAGGGGCGACCGGGTTCGGCAGCTCGTTGCCGGCGTGGAAGGTCGTCGGCACGTCGCTCGCGCCGTCGGGGGGCCAGATGACCCGGCTCGGCTGCGCCGCCGCCACGGCGGAGGCCCCGAAGTCGATGACCGAGACGCCGGCGTCGCCGCCGTACCCGTAGGCCACGGCCTCGATGCGCAGCAGCGGCGGCCGATGGTAGACGCTGTTGAGATAGCCGTAGATGCCGTCGATCGACGCCGCGCCGACGACCTGCGAGGCGACCTCCGCCGAGCACGCGCCCGGGTAGCCCGCGGACGCGAGGCGATCGCACGGCGTCGAGCCGGTGAAGCCCGGCAGCCCTT
Source organism: Myxococcales bacterium (assembly GCA_021783935.1). Classification (GTDB taxonomy): domain Bacteria; phylum Myxococcota_A; class Polyangia; order Polyangiales; family JADJMO01; genus CAIXWQ01. The sequence goes on from JAJXTK010000087.1 coordinate 13,030, forward strand.
GCCTCTCGAGGTGGGCGAAGAGGTGATTGCGATCGAGGTAGTCGGCGTGCGCCTGCGCGGCCACCTGCGCGGCGTCGGAGCAGTCGAGCGGCGGCAGCCCGGCCATGGCCCGAACGCGGGTGAGCGAGGCGCGGACCGCGACGGCATCCGAGCTCCCGTCCGCGCACGAGGCGCCGCCCGGCGCGGCCTCGTACGGGCCCGTCACCGGCGCCACGGACACGGCGGGATCCTCGGTCGCGGGCGCGGAGCAGGCGCACGCAGCCAACCCGCCGAACGCGACGATCGCGCTTTGCCGAGCCCACCGATCAAGCGCGCGCGCCGACTGGCGCACCGCCACGTTCACGATGCGGAGGTCCAACGTGACTCACCCTTCGCGGACGAAGACGCGAGCCTCCGAGTGAGGCCCGCAATCGCCGTTACGCTAGCAGCCATGCCGGCGAGCGCACGGTCGAACGCGGCGCCGCGCGCGCCGTTCGCGGTGCGGCGCCGTGCGTCCGGGTGCGCGTCGACCGTGCACCCCTGGAGCGGGTCGGGATCCCGCCCTGAGCGCGATCGTCGCTGTTACAGCCCCCATCCCCGCCCTTCCCCCGCGGTGCGGGGGAAGGGAGATCGCGTGGCGCGAACGCGCGCAGGCAACCGTGCCTCG
>JAJXTK010000088.1 GCA_021783935.1 Myxococcales bacterium
TCTCGAGGGGCGGGGCGCCGATGCAGACGATGATGCCGGGGAGCAGGCATCCGAGCGGGGAGATCGTCGAGGTCGTCGATGCGAGCGCGCCGACGGCCGTCGGGGGCGACGCGCTCGTAGCGAAGGTCGGGGAGCTCGCGATTGCAGCCTTGACCGCGCGCTATGGCGCGCGCGACACCGCCGTTCTTGCGATGGCCGAGCGTACGCGCGCGCCGGGAACCGATGGGACGGCGTGCATGCGGACTCGGGCTACGGCGACGTCGCGTTGCCAGACCGCGGTGCTCAAGCGGGCGGAGGCCTACGTTGCCCGGATGGACCCGGCGATCAGTGGCGCGGGTGGGCAGCGGCAGCTCTTTCACGTCGCCGCGACGATGGTTGCGAGGTTCGGCCTCGCGGTCGATGACGCCGTAGCGGTCATGCGTGCGGGATGGAACCCGCGCTGTCGGCCGCCATGGCGCGAGAAAGAGCTCAGGCGCGCCGCTATCAATGCGGCGCATGTTGCGTGGCGGAGGCCGGGGGACTTGCGGCGCGGCTAGGCTGGGAATGCGAGGGCGGGGCGGAGATCCGCGCATAGAGATTCCAGGCGAATGCAGTGAGCGAGCGTCCGGCCTGGACGACCTCCTAAACGTGGACCTTGTCTCCGAGGTGGTCGTTGTAACGGTCCTCGAGGCAGCAGCACTCCTTGGGTTTCGACACGTCGTCGAGTGCGGCCCGATTCGCCGCCCAGCTCTGAAAGGTGTCGACGTGCGCGCCGCACCGGCTTTCCCGGCACAGTTCGCCGGCGCGGTCCGTTGCTTGGTAGGTCCACGATTCGACCGAGTAGAACGGCACGCACTCAATCAGGCGCGCTAGGAGTCTCGTGCATGGCGGCGCCCTTACACGTTCACCTTGTCGCCTCGCGCGCGCCGGCGGGCCGCCCGCTCTCGATCATGCGGACGTTCTGCACCTGCATGCCGACGATCTCCGCGAACGCCTCCTGCGTCAGCCCCTTGGCCTCGCGCAGCTCCGCCACGCGCCGTCCTACGTTTTCGATGGCTTTCTGCGCGTCCGGCACGCTCGGGAGGTCGCGCCTGTTGAGCTCCTAGAAAAAGCACCACATCTTATTTCGCGCACCGCGGTGAGCGCCGCGGAGGAGGCGCGCGATGCGACGCGATCTGATTCGAGCGGGGCTGGGAACGGCAATCGTCGCGGCGATCGTGGGCATGGCGTCCGCGGCCCTGGCTGGGAACCCGCTCGGCGCGAAGTGCACCGCCCCGAGCGAGTGCGCCTCGGGCTTCTGCACCGACGGCGTCTGCTGCGAGTCCGCCGCGTGCGGCGCCGGTCTCACGTGCGCCGAGTACCCCTGCAGCTACTACCGGCAGCAGGACGCGGGTCGATGCCGGCTGCCGCTAGGCACGCCCTGCGACGCCTCGAACGCAGCTCAGTGCGCCGGCGGCGCGGACTTCTGCGTCGATGGCGTCTGCTGCACGAAGACCGCCGCGCAGTGTCACTCGGACGGCCCCTGTGCCGTCTGCAACGTGCTCTACAACTGCGGGACGTGGTCAGGGACGGGCATCTGCGGCGCGGCGCCGGCCGGCAAGGTGCCGTCGGGGCACATGTGCCAGCAGCTGCCGGGTGCTGACAGCACGTGTGCGGCGGCGCTCACGTGTCCCGGCGTCGCGAACTGGTGCGCGATCCCGAGCGGCACCGTCTGCAAGCCGGCATCGTGCGTCGCTTCCGCCGGCACGACCGCGTCGACGTGCGACGCGTCTGGGCGATGTATCACGCCAACAGCGACCGATTGCGCGCCCTACGGATGCAAGAGCTCGGGCGAGTGCAACACGACCTGCACGACGAGCGACGACTGCGCTGGCGGCTCTGGCTGCGCGAACGGGACATGCGTCAAAGGAGGCACATGCTCGGCCGACCTGAGCGCGTCGACTGTCAACGGCGCGTCGACGGCATGTGCGCCGTACAACTGCGACCAGACGACGGGGGCGTGCAAGGCCTCGTGCAAGACCAGCGACGACTGCGCGGCGGGTGGTAGCTGCGACACGGCGTCGGGACACTGCGAAGCTGCGGCCGCGAGTTCGAGCGGCGGCGGCTGCTCCGTGTTCCTGACGCCTCGGGCGTCTTCGCTGTCCTCCGCGCTGATGGCCGTGGCGGCGGCCGGCCTCGTCGCGCTCCGCAGGACCGGGCGGCGCTGCCGAGACCGCTAGTCGTCCGCCTCGAGCTTCGCGACCGCGCGATCTAGGCCAACCTCGTGCGCATGGTAGACGTGGTCCGCACAGCGGAGCGGCTCCTGCAGGATCTCGCGCCCCAGGAAAGGCACCACCCCGAATCCTGCGAGGCCCAAGTCCCGAACCTTCGCCCGATCGCGGACCGCGTCCTCGGGCGTTCTCTCGTGGTACTCGTAGCCATCGGCTTCGATCGCGAGCCGCACGTCAGAAACCTCGTCGATTAGAGCGAAATCGAGGCGACGTGTCCGGTTGTCGATGCGCAGCTCGTGTTGCAGCATCAGCTGCGCGCCTCCGATGTCGAAGCTTGGGAACGTGCCCTCGCCCGCGAACAGGCTCGGAGCTCGCTCGAGCAGCGCAGCCAACATCACGCGTTCGATCGGCGACTCGCACTTGCCGAACGCCGCGAAGATCGCTGCGAAGAGTGCTTCCCTCGCTCCGACGAGGCCCGTTCGCGAGGCCTCGATGTCCGCCGCGGCGGCCGACGTCAGCCATGGTTCCGGAGGCGCATCGCCCTCGAAATAGGGTTCACGGAGGGGACGCAGTGAATCGCGCGGCGTCAGGCACGCGCCGACGACGTCGAGCGGCAGCGACCACTCAAACTGCCCGGGCGTCACGTTCGCGCGGCGGAGCAGCCCCGCTTCTTCGATCTCCCTGACGAGCGCGGCTAGTCGATGATCGCGCGCGTACACGTCGTCCCAATCGAGAAGCATGCAGTCTGACTCCGACACCTTCGCGAGCAGCCAGCGCACAGCTGCGTCGGAGACCCAGATAGCTTGCTTCAGCAGGAGCCCCGCCGCTCGACGATGCCGATCTGCTGGGTCGAGCCGCTCGTGGACCATGCGGTTGCAGAGCAAGCTGGCGAGCCTGTGGCGCGCATCGTCTTTCTCGAGGTCGCCCCATAGCTGCCGTGCCGTTGTCACGCCGCGATCCTACCCGCCGTGCGGTACCTTCGCTCGCCCTTCGCATCGTACGCGACCACGATCCATAGCGCCGACAGGCTCTCGAGCACGGTCGCGACGTCGCCCTTCTTCGCCCCGCCGAACGCGGCGATGACCCGCGCGAGCGTCCACACCCCGCGCGAGCCGGCGACCAGATCGCGCACCGCCGCGATCCGCTCCGGCAGCTTCTTCGGGAACGGCGTCGCCTTCGCCGGCGCCGCCGCCGCGCCCTCCTCGCCCTCCTCCGCCTCTTTCGCGCTCTCGATCGCGACCTGCGTCGCCGCGACCTTGCCGCCCGGGTTCTGGAACTCGGGGCGCAGCCAGCGAATGAGGCCGTTGCGCTCCTCCTCCGCGCGCTCGGCGTTGAGCGCGACGAGCTTTTCGAGGATCTGCTCGTCGGTCAGATCGTGCGGCCAGCCGTAGGCGTCGAAGACCGCGGCGTCGAGCTCGTCGTGGATCTGCTTCAAGATCGAGACGAGCCCGTGCTCGTGGATCACGCGGTCCTTCGCGGTCAGCTCCTCGCCGGCGCGGAGCTTCTCCAGCACGTTGTACATGCCGGTGATCGTGAGGTCGGGGTGCTGCGCTTGCTGGCGTTTGCGGTGGGCGTCGAGCTGCTCGCCGAGCGCACGGATTCGGGCCCGCTGTACATCGGTCGCGCCAGGAAACGGGAACGGCTCGAAGCACACCGTGGAGTTGTAGCGGGGGCGATCCTGAAGCGTGCCCCCCGCGACACGGGGAGCAAGCCGACGTCCTCGGCGAACATCGTGAAGATGCAGCGCATTAGGAAGGTCGCCACCGACTCGGCGGGGTGGCCGGCCTTCTCGAGATCGGCGGCGAGGGCGGCGAGCTCTTCCGCGATCTCGCGGGTGACGTTGGCGCTGCGCTTCGACGGATCGAGCGACATGGGATCGACGAAGACCGCGCGCAGCACGTCGAGCAGCTCGGGGCGCTTGTCGAGCTCGTGCAGGAAGATCCGCTTGTTGGGCGCGTTGGGGAACGGCCGGTACTCGCGCGACCCGTCGAACTGCGCGTAGAGCTCGAAGCAGTGGCCGAGGTCGCACGTCACGAGGAACGGCGGCAGCGCCTCGCCGGCGGGGAGCGACTCGGCGTAGTTGCGCGCCTGGCCGAGCGCGCGATCCATCTCGGTGAACCACGCCCCGGTGCCGCGCTTGGCGGTGCCGACCTTGGCGTGCCCCGCGTCGGTTCCCTGCTTCGCTTCGAGCAGGAAGCACCCGCGCTTGTCGAGGTCGATGAACCCGGTGGTGAAGCTGCCGTCGGGGTGGTGCAGCTTCGCGTCGCGCTCGAAGACGTAGCCGTCCTTCGCGGGGTCGCCGGTCTTCGGATCGGGGTGCGGCACGCCGAGCACGTCGCAGAGATCGCGAAGGAAGCTGTCCTTGTTCGCCCGCTCGGCGCCACCCGAGGTCGACCACTTCGCAAGGAACGCTTCGAGAGCCATCGCCGACGAGGGTAGCCGAGCGCACGCGTGCCGAGGGAGCGGTCTTCGCGGATGGCCCTTGGGGCATCCCTGACGTCGCTGTGCGTCTCAGGCGCGCCCGGTCACCGCGCGCCGACGCGCCGGGCACGTCGGTGACCCACCCCGCCGAAGGCGCCGGACGGAGCCACCGAGGACGCTATCGACCGAAGGCGACGTCGGACCGCAGCTGCCCCACAAGACGACGTAGACGACGTGCACGTCATCGGGCGCACGGCGACCGCCGCCAACATTGACGTTCGCGACCCGGCAGCCGTGGCGCCTGCGCGCCCGGCGTTGGAGCGCACGCTCGAGCGCGACCGCCCGCCCGGCAGAGCCCTCCCACAAGACGATAATGCGCCTGCTCGTCGCGTACCGAAGCTGAAGCAGCCGAAGGTTTCGCGCGACCGAGCGACCGATCGTGAACCTCTCGCTGCCGCCGCCGACCGTCATCTCGAGAGCACCGAGTGCGGTCTCCCAGTCGTGCGGCGTGAACGGTGACGAACGTGCGCGGTACGAGCCCTTCGGCGTCGGCGTCCGGCTTGGCATGGGCGATGGCCTCCGAGATGGTCCGTTACCTGCCGCCGCGACGAGCGAGCAGGACGAGTATCGCCGTGACGCCGAGCGCGACACCGATCGCGGGTGCGCGCTTCGCGAGCGCATGCGCGACCTCGTTGTCGGCCTGGGCCTGCACGGCCTCGCCGTGGACCTGGGTCGCGTACTGCTGAAGCTGCACCTCCGTGTCGTCTGCGAACGGGTGCGCAGTCCGCGCAAGGATCGGCCGCTCCCCAACGGAGAGCGGACCGAGCGACCTGACCAAGTGACCGACCATGTTCGTCATGTCGACCTCATGCGCTGAAGCGCGCAGCCCAGTAGGTCGCGGCTGCGCCGATGGCGAGCCAGAGCACGAACGAGAGCAGCGCGTCGCCGCGCGCGACCGTGGTGCCGGCGCGAACGAGCTGCGTCCGCTGCGCGAGCTCCTCGAGGCGTCGGAGGTCCTGCCGCGTGATCCTCCGCTGCACGCGGAGCTCGTCGGCCTGCCGCGCGGCCGCGTCCTCCGCGTCGCGGCGCGCCTGCGCCTCGGCAGCGGCTACGGCGCGCGCGTTCTCGCTGTCGCGCCCGCCGCGCGGCTCTTCGACGGGTAGCTCGGTCAGCTCGGGGACGCGGAGGGCGAACGGGCTACGGTTCGTGATCATGCGGTCCTGCCTTGCGACGACAACGCGGGCGTCCGCTCGATCGGCGCCGACGGCGCGCCGACCGGCGTCGTGAGCCTCGCGCGGATCGCGTCGACCATCGTGGCGACCTCCTGTCGCTTCGCGCTCGCGTACGTCGGGTCGTGGGCCATGCGATCAACGACCGACTCTGCGTACGGCGTGAGGATCGCTACGCCATTTAGCGCCTGAAGCGAGGGCATGAACGCGCGAACGCCGCAGGCATAACAGCGAAGGAATGGCTTCCCGCGGCGGTCGAACTTCACCGACATCGCCTCGGGCGCGAGGCAGAAGAGGCAGACGCGATCACGCATCATTCGCGACCTCCGGGAGCGGTGACCAGGTCGGGCCGCCACGAAGCACCTCTCCGCGCGCGTCCGGCTGGTCGATGGGTTGGTAGCGCGACTTGGTCAGCGACCAGCGCATGGCCTCGCACTTGATGACGACATCGGCTTCGTGCGCGAGCGCGTTCTCGCCGAGGATCGCGCCGCGTTTGTTGTTCTGGCTTACGGCGAACAGCACCTCTAGGCGAGGCAGCACGGCGAGCAGATGGCGGAGGTCGCGCGCGTGGAAGTCGCCCGGCTGCACGCTGTCGATCGCTAGCCCGACGGCGCCGCGTAGCCGGCACACCTCGACGAGCTGGTCCACCGACGCGCGGCCGACGATGCCGAAGTCGTCGCGCCGGACGCCCGCGCGCGCGAGCCGCGCCGCGAGCGACGGACCTGGCGGCTCCTCGATCGAGGCGAGCACCACCGTGCCCTTCAAGCCGTCGAGCGCACGACATGCCGTTGTGCTCTTTCCGTCGCCGGGGCCGCCCGTGAGAACCACGAGCGCCCCGCGGCGAAGCTGCAGGGTGGGGTAGGCACTCGTCGCGACGACCTGCCAGGTCTCACGGAGCAGCGAGCGCGCGTCGGTGACCTCGGGCACGTAGTCGACGAGCGCGCGCACGCGGCGCCCCATCGGGACGACGGAGTTCGTCTCGAGGCACGACGTGCACGGCGAGACGTGGTGCTCGTACTCGGTGCCGCACTCGATGCATCGGTACATCCGCGTGCGTATCTACTAGCGTCCGCGGCGGCGATGTCGAGACCGATCGGCGCAAATTCGCCACGTCTTGCCGCGTGGATCCACGTTGGGCGCTCCCTAGACTCCACGTGGCCGGCGGGCCAACCTTCGACTGTGGACCGCGACGAGCAGATCGAAAGAATGCGTGGCCTCGAGAGGGCGCTGTTGGCCGAGTACCTGATGGCGACCCACGACGAGTCGCCGGAGAAGGTGCTCGAGCTGGAGGCGCTCGCTGATGGGTGCGATTGGATCGCGCTCGCTGAACGCCTGGCGGCTCGGATCGCGGAACCTGGCCTAGCGATGGTTCACCAACGAATGGCTCGCGTCGCACGCCGTGACGTCGCCGAAGCGGTGAGGATCGAGCGTTCCGTCGAGTGCGAGTACCTCGCGCAGGCGATCCTTTCGTCGAGGTACCGGAACATGGACGACCTTCGCGAGTTCTCTCTGTTCCTCGTCGCGCTGCTAGGCACCGGTGCCGAGCTCTCGGAGCTCACCGAGATGATGCCGGAGTTGCCGCGCTTCGCCGGGCCGATGCCGCTCGCCGTCGCGTTCTGGCGTCGACCAGAGCTTCGCCGAATCCTTCTTGGAATCGCCGATCTCATGGACGCAACCGAGCTCGACGTCGGCCGCATGTTGCATGCTGGTCGACTGATCGAGGGAGTCATCTTCGAGGCGGAGCGGCAGCGCGACATCAACTCGGCGCCGCGCGATCAGGCCTGGGCCGAGGGCGTCGTGAGAGCGATCTGCCGCGCCTTCGGCGGCGGGGACCAAGCGAAGCATCTGCATTCGTTCGTAGCGAAGCGCCGACGGCGGGCTTCCAAGAAGTAGGTCGGACAGCGGGGAGGCTGTCCGACTTCCCAGACAGCCGCGACGAAGTGGCTACCGGGAGTGAAATGAACGCGAACCCGGTCCCTACGAACGACTGCGACCGCCGTCTCGACGGCGAGCTCCCTGCCGGCGGCCCCCATCGATTGGCGCGGCTCACTGCGTCGACCGGCCCGGTCGCCACGACGCGCCCGATCACGGCACACGACTGCGTCCGGGCCGCGGGCATTGCCGTCGTCGATACGCGCGCGGTCCGTCGTGTGCTCGATGGGAAGCGAACCTTCTCCACCACGCGCCAGCGAGTCTTGAGCGCGCTGGCCACGCTCGGGCTGATCGACCCGAGCTCGCAGCGCTGAGACAACTGCGCCTCGCGAGCCGGCACGCTCGCGAGGCGCATCGCCCCGATTGTCCCGAGGCACCATGAAGTCGATAGCACGTCGTCCGGGCGACGCACGTGATCCGCTCCGCGCTGCGGTCGCGGAGGTCGTGCGGGCCGAGGTCGCGCAGGCATTGGCCGGCGCGCCACCTTCTGACTGGATTCCGGCAAGCGCGCTGGGGCTCTCATCCCGGCAGGCACGTCGCCTTGCCACCGTAGAGAACCTGCGCGCGACGCGCATGGCGGGGCGCGTGTACCTGTGCCGGGCAGACGTCGACGAGCTGGCACGCCGCAACGCGCTCGATCTCTCGAGCGACGTGGGTGACGTCGCCGAGGTCCGCGCCGATCTCAAGGCCGCGTTCGGCGCCGCCAAGGCAAGGGCACGATGAGCAGCCGTGCGGCCAATAGAAGTGGCCGGCGCGCGCCCGGATCCGAGGAGGAGTACCTCGCGGTCGAGCGAACGGGGATCCAGGGCGTGGACTCTCCCGTGCCTGCGCTCGCGCCTGTCGATTCGCTTGCCTCCATGGGCGTCGCAGAAATCTTCGCCGACCTCCCTCCTGTGCCGTGGCTCGTGAGGGGGCTTGGAATCGCGCCGGGCGCACCGGTCCTAATCGCCGGCTACGGCTACTCGCGCAAGACCCTCGCGGTCCAGGGCCTCGGGCTGGCCGTCGCGTCTGGGCGCCCCGCCTGGGAATTCTTCGACGTGCGCATCGGCCGTGTGCTCCACGTCGACCATGAGCAGGGCAACCGCCTCTCGCGAGAGCGCTACCAGCGCCTGGCCCTTGGAATGTGCATCGGGCCCGCGGACCTCGGTGATCGTCTGCGGCTCGCGATCATGCCGTCGCTCTACCTCGACGCCGATGACGTGGAGCTCGCGTACTCGCGGAAGGTTGAGGGATTCGATCTCGTCATCATCGACAGCTTCCGTGCGGCTGCGCCCTCGACCGAGGAAAACTCCTCGGATGTGCGCCGGCCGCTCGACATGCTCACCCGCATCTCGGAGCGCACCGGCTCGACATTCGTGGTCATCCACCATGCGCGCAAGCCGCAGAAGGATGCGGCCGGCGGTGCGCGCGCGTCGGTGCGCGGTTCCGGCGCGATCTACGACGCCTGCGATTCGGTCTTCGTCTTCTCCGCCGAGAAGGGGCAGGCGACGACCGTGAAGCACGAGAAGGCGCGCACTGCGGGCGTTACAGTGGAGGACTTCCAGCTCGAGACCATGGACGTCGCGGCGCACGGAGACCCGCGCGCTGGCCTGCGTATCATCACGAAGGGCGCCTCGGTGGCGTCGAACGCGAGCAAGGCGAGCGCCGATCACGAGGCCATCAAGGTCGATGTGCTCGACCTGCTGCGACGTGAAACCAACCACACCGACATGGACCTCATCGCCGTCCGGGTCGGTCGAAATGCGGCGAAGGTCCGGACGGCGATCAAGGACCTTGTTCGTACCGGCGCCGTCCAGAAGCTGGACGACGTGTACCGCGCTACGACGGTGGGGAAATTCGAGGCGAAAGCGTGATTGCTGGCGCTCGCCGTCCAGCGCCGTCCAGCGCCGTCCGGACGCCGACCCGCGGCTCCGTCGTCCGCCGTCCCGCCCTCATCAAGGGCGGACGGCTGGACGGCCGGGTGAGTGACATGGCCAAGGGGGGGCGCGTCGGGGCCTTCACCAAGCTGCCCATGACTCGCGGACTCTCAATCCAGCGCGCCGCGCGAGATCCCTCGAACGAATCGCTCGCGTCGGACGTTCTCTGTCAGCGGCTCCGTCAGCGCGTCAGGGGGCGCGGTAGTGTTGATGCCAGGAGGAGGCCACTTGGGCAGGCAGCGCACGACAGGTTCAGCGTTCCAGGACAAGCGCACCGGGCACTTCTTCGCGATGGTCGCCCTCGGCGGCAAGAAGCGTCGCGGCGTGAAGTGCCCGATGGCGACATCGCTCGATGACGCTCGTCGACGCGCCGGCGTCGCCACCGAGCTCGTCGCCGCGCTCACCGCCGCCGACGAGACCGACTGGATCGAGAAGACGATCAAGGCGTGCGTCGAGGGGGACGACGAGCGGATCGCCGCGGTGCGGCGCTCGGTCGCGCACATCGTCGCGGGCAAGGTCCCGAAGAGCGATGCCGGCGGGCTTGCGGGGCTCACGTTCCGACAGTTCGGCGAACGGTGGACGAGCGGCGAACTGCATCGCCTCTTCCCTGACCACGTCCCGATCAAGGCCAGCGCCGACGACGACAAGACGCGGCTCGAGAAGCACGTCTACCCGCACGTGGAGGACGTGCCGCTGACCTCGTTCTCGCTGGTGCACGCCGACCTGGTCATGCGCGCGCTGCCCGCGAAGCTGCGGCCGGCGTCGCGACGGCAGGTCGCGCAGCTGATGTCGCGCGTGCTCGGCCTCGCGGTCTACCCTGCCCGCATCATCGAGAAGAACCCGCTGCCACGTGGGTTCCTGCCGAAGGTTCGAGCGGACGTCGCGTTTTCGTACCTCTACCCGGCCGAAGAGCGCGCCCTGCTCGGCGAAACCGAGACGCCGCTCGTGCGACGGATGCTCTTCGGCGTGCTCGCGCGTGAAGGCATGCGTACGAGCGAGGCCGCAGGCCTCGAGTGGAGCGACGTCGATCTCAAGTTCGGGGCCGTCAGGCTTGACGAGAACAAGACTGACGATCCGCGCGCGTGGGCGCTCGATCGCGGTGTCTTCGCCGCGCTGGCCGCCTGGCGTGAGACGCATCCGAAGGCGCGGTACGTCTTCGAAGTCGTCGACGACGAGGGCAAGCGCAGCCCGCTCGGCGTCGAGCGTCTCGCCGAGGAGCTGCGTGAGGCGCTTGAGCGCGCCGGGGTAGAGCGCGCCGAGCTCTTCGAGCGGAGCGCCGCGCGACGTCCGCTGCGGGCGCATGACCTGCGCGCCACCTTCGTCACCCTGGGGCTGGCCAACGGGCGCACCGAGGCTTGGATCACCGACCGCACCGGGCACAAGTCGAGCGCGATGGTCGCCAGGTACCGACGGGCGGCTCGCTCCGCGGCCGAGCTCGGGCTAGGAACGCTCGCGCCTCTCGATCAGGCCGTCCCCGAGCTGCGCGAGCTGTCAGCGAAGCTGTCAACGGCGGCAGCGACGTTGCCCGCGAACACGAACGGAAGTAGTGAGATTCCCGCAGCAAACGGGCCCTTAGCTCAGTCGGTAGAGCAGCGGACTTTTAAACGCCTGGCGCAGCGGGCTGAGGCGTTCGCGTCGCGCGACGGCTCACTGCGTCGTCGCGAAGGCGTAGCAGGCGCTCGTCGGATCGGGCGGCACCGCCGTCGTCGTGAAGGGGATCACGCGGTCGAGCGTGAGCGCGCGCGGCGCGCCGAGCCAACCGGTCTCGAGCACGTCGAGCGCCGAGGGGTTCGTCGTCGCGAGCGTGCCCGCGGGGAGCGCCGTCGCGTCGAGCGAGGGGTCGTCTGGCCCGGTCGCGAAGTCGTAGAGCGCGCCTTCGAGCGTGAAGTCGCCCGGCTCGAAGGGCGTCAACACCCGCACCAGGGCCGTGCCCCCGTTGGCGACGCTGCCGCACGACAGCGTTCCGCGCCCGACGCGCGCCCCGGCCGGCCGGTTCATCACGACGCGCGCGGGCCCCGCTCCGCTGCCGAGCGGCGCGATCCGCGGCGAGAGCGACAGGCTCACGTCGAAGCCGCGCACCGGGTAGATCGGCAGCTCGAGCGCGACGCCCTGCGAGGGGTCGGTGAGATCGACCTGCGGAAGCTCGGCGGCGTCCACGGCCCGCGGCGCCCAGTCGCCGATCATCAGCTCGTTGCGCGCGTACGGCGGCGCGTCGTGGAAGACGGCGAGCACGTAGTACTTGCCGGGGGGCACCGCGAGCTCGGCCACCTTGGGCAGGTCCGCGATGCCGAACTTCGCGCCGCTCGAGACGCTCGGCAGCGTCGTGACGGCGACCAGATCGCTCGCCTTGCGCGGCGGGTTCACCGAGAGCGCCACGAGCAGCGTGCCGCTCGCGTCGATGCCGAGCGTGGTCGACTCGGCGGTGGTGATCGGCGGCGCGTCGGCCCCCTTGGTGACGCGCACGCAGAGGTTCGACATGCCGGCGTCGGCGGCGGGGCCGCAGCCGCCCGAGCTCGGCACGCCGCTGTCGCTCACGTTCATGCCGCCGCCGGCGTCGGGGTTCATCGGCGCGTCGGGGAGGGCGACGTCCTGGTTGGATGGGGCCGCGTCGTCGTTCGTCGACGTCGGCGCGCCGCCGAACGCGTCGAAGCTCGCGGAGCTGCAGCCCAACAGCGAGAGCGCCACGGTGACGCCCCAAGCAAGACGAACGCTCACGGGCAAGCACCTCTGCACGGGGCGGGCCGGCGGGAAACCATCGAAATTCCAAGACTTCTTGCGGCCTCCGGTGCGACAGGCCTGTCGCGGTCCGGGGGCACGCGCCGCAGTCTACGGCGTCGAACGGCGGCGGGCCGCCTTCGCGGCGAGCTCGTCATTCGTTCAGCGGCGCGCGACCTCGTCCTCGTTGCCGAGCACCTGACGCGCCTTCCAGCGCGTCTCCTCGACCTCGTGCGCGGCGACGCTGTCGGCGACGATCCCGCCGCCGGCGAAGTAGCGCGCCGAGCCCGTCGCTCGCTCGACGACCAGCGTGCGAATCGCCATCGAAGCGATGAGCTCGCCGGTCGCGTCGCCGCGCACGATGGCGCCGCAGTAGATGCCTCGACGCGCCGGCTCGAGCGCGGCGATCACCTCCATGGCGCGCACCTTCGGCGCCCCCGTGACGCTGCCGCTCGGGAACGTCGCGGCGAGGATCGCGCCGTGACCGACGCGCGCGTCGACGATCGCCTCGACGTCGTGCACCACGTGGTGGACGGTGCGCGTCGACAGCAGGCGCGGGCTCGGGGCGGCGCGCACCGCGCCGACGCGCGCGATCTTGCCCAGATCGCTGCGCTCGAGATCGACCACCATCACGAGCTCGGCGCGCTCCTTCGGGTCGGCCACCAGCTGCGCGGCGAGCGCGCGATCGCGCGCGGGGTCGACGCCTCGCGGGCGCGTCCCTTTGATCGGCGAGGTCGTGACGAAGAGCGCGCCCTCGCGGGGGACGATGCGCAGGTACAGCTCCGGCGAGGTCGAGGCGAGCGCGTGATCGCCGAGGTCGATCGCCGCGGCGAACGGGGCGCCGGTGCGGGCGAGCATCGAGGCGAGCAGCGCCGTCGCGGGGGCCTCGGTGTGGCCGTCGAAGGCGCGGGCGACGTTCACGACGTAAAGGTCGCCGGCCGCGATGAGCGAGAGCGCGCGCTCGACCCGCGCGCGATGCGCCCGGTCGTCGTCGGCGGGGCAGAGAGCGAGCGGCGTGAGCTCGGGCTCGCGCGCCTCGGCGTGCTCGACGGCGCGCGCGATCGCCTCGACGGCGCCGCGGTCGGCCCCTTCGATCGTCACGACGCCACCGCGCCGCGCGCGCGTGAGCACCGCGCCGTAGCGCCGCAGGATCGCCGCCGCGCCCGGCGGCGCGGGTCGCTCGTCGTGGCCGCCGCCGCGCGTCCAGCGCGGGCGCTCCAGCGCGCGCGCCGCCTCGTAGGCCACGTACC
>JAJXTK010000735.1 GCA_021783935.1 Myxococcales bacterium
GCTGTCGTCGATGGCGGCGCAACGCCCGACGCAGCCCCGGCCGACACCGGCGCCGCCCGACCCACGCCCGCCGTCGGACCGTTCGCCGTCGCCGACGCTCGAGCGCTCCCCGCCGCCGGCACCGACGCGATCGCCGACCGTGCCGCCACCGGCCGCGCTGCCCAGCCACCTCGAGGGCGATCTCGCGAACCCGACCACGCTCACCGAGCTGCAGGCGCAGCCGCTCCATCACGAGCGCAAGGTCCGCACGCTGCCCGATCGGCCCAGCATCTGCCACCTGCTGCGCTGGCTCACTGTCTGCCGCGCCAACGGCGTCCTCACGGTGACCGGGCCGCGCCCGCAGGAGATCCGCTTCATGGAAGGGCACGTGATGGTCGCCGAGCGCGAGCGCCAGACGGTGCGCGACATCATCGACTGGCCGACCGCGCGCTGGACCTTCGACGCGACCAGCGAGCCGCCGGGCAAGGGCGGCTTCACCAGCTCGTGGGTCCTCGTCGTCGGCATGGCGCGGCGCCTGCTCGCCAACCTGCCGCAGGAGCAGCTGGAGGCGATCCTCCCCGGCGGCGCGCCCACGCTCGACCCGCGCGCGGCGTGGCTCGTCGGCGCGCTCCGCCTCACGCCCCAGGAGACCCGCTTCGTCGAGTCGCGGCTCGACGGCGAGACGCGGGTGCCGGACCTCCCGGCGGTGGCCGGGATGAGCACCTCGGCGGTGCTCCGCCTCACCGCGCTCCTCGAGCTGCTCGGGATCCTCACCTGGGGCGTGCCGACGTCGCGCGACGCCGCGACGAGCGACCCGGTGCAGGAGCTGTGGGAGATCCGCTCGCGCCAGGATCACTTCCGCGCGATCGGCGCCCACTACAGCGACGCGCCGTCGCGCCTCGAGGTGGCGTACCGCGAGACGCTGCTCGCGCACCGCCCGGGCTCGGAGGCGCACCGCAGCTCACCCGAGTACGCGCAGCGCAT
This sequence comes from Myxococcales bacterium, assembly GCA_021783935.1. Lineage (GTDB taxonomy): Bacteria > Myxococcota_A > Polyangia > Polyangiales > JADJMO01 > CAIXWQ01. The sequence goes on from JAJXTK010000735.1 coordinate 964, forward strand.
GATCGCGCTGGCCGAGCGGGCGTGGGCCGTCATCGGGAAGCGCGAGTCACGACGCCAGTACCGCCTCGAGCTCAACCTCCCGCTCGAGACGCTCGCCGACCTGCTCTTCGACCAGGCGCGCATGGTGATGCTGCGCGGCGACGTGGGCCAGGCGCGCGAGCTGCTCGATGACTCGATCGACCTCTTCCCGACCGAACAAGCGCGCGCGCTGCTCGAGGAGATCCGGCGCCTCTGATCGGCGCGCCGGGCGCCGTCGGGCGCGTGCTACCTTCGCGCCATGGTGCGTTCCCTCCCGCCCGTCGAGCGCGCGCTCTTCGACGAGGGGTGCCAGCACTTCCACGCGCGCCGCTTCGACCTCGCCGAGGCGCGCTTTTGCGCCGTGCTCGCGTCGTCCCCGACCTTCGCGCCCGCGCACGGCAACCTCGCCGAGGTGCTGCGCGCGACCGGGCGCGTGCCGGCCGCGTTCGAGGCGTACGCGCGCGCCCTCGAGGCCGACCCCGACGACGCCCTCGTGCGCAGCAACTACGGCGGCGCGCTCGTCGAGGCGGGCCGCCCCGAGGAGGCGATCGCCGAGCTTGAGCGCGCCCTCGCGACCGATCCCGCGCAGGACCGCGCGCGCACCAACCTCGGCGCCGCGCTCCTCGCGCTCGATCGCCCGGGCGAGGCGGCCGCGATCCTCGAGCAGGCGGTGGCGCGCATGCCCGAGTCGTGGGCCGCGCACTCCTCGCTCGGGGCGGCGCTGGTGCGCCTCGGGCGACACGCCGCCGCGCTGCCGATCCTGGAGCGCGCGGTGGCGCTCGAGCCGCGCGCCCCCGAGCCGCGCACCACGCTCGCGGGCTGCCTCGCGGTGGCGGGCCGCGTGGACGAGGCGCTGCAGCAGTACCGCGAGGCGCTCGAGCTCTCCCCTCGCCTGTTCGAGGCGTGGTCGCCGATGCTGTTCACGATGCACCACGGCGACGGCCTGCCGCCCGAGGCGCACTTCGACGAGGCCGCGCGGTTCGGCCGCGCCCTCGAGCGCTCGCTCGCCGCGGTGACGCACGCCGCCTGGCCGAACGACCGCGCACCGGGGCGGCGGCTGCGCGTGGGCTTCGTGTCGCCGGACCTGCGCCGCCACCCCGTCGGGTTCTTCCTCGCGCCGGTGCTCGAGGCGCTCGATCGCGAGGCGCTCGAGACGGTCGCCTACAGCGACGGGAACACGGGCGACGACGTGCAGCAACGGATCCGCGCCGCCGTGCACCTCTTCCGCGACACCTCAGGCCTCTCCGACGCCGCGCTCGACGAGCGGATCGCCGCCGACGGGATCGACGTGCTGGTCGACCTTTCGGGCCACACGAAGGGAAACCGCCTGGGCGTGTTCGCGCGCCGCCCCGCGCCGGTGCAGGTGAGCTGGCTCGGCTACCCGGACACCACCGGCCTCTCCGCGATCGGCTGGCGCATCACCGACGCGGTCGCCGATCCGCCCGGCCGCGCCGACGAGCTGCACACCGAGACGCTGCTCCGCCTCCCGCGCTGCCTGGTGGCCTGGCGGCGCGCGCCGGGTGTCGCGCCGTCGCCCGTCCCGCCGTCGGCCACGACGGGGGCGCTCGCCTTCGGCTGCTTCAACAACCTGTCCAAGCTCTCGCCGCGCGTCGCCGCGCTGTGGGGACGCATCCTCCTCGACGTGCCCGGCTCGTCGCTGCTCCTCAAGTCGCGCGGCTTCGCGCTGCCCGAGAGCCGCGCGCGCGTGCTCGGCTGCCTCGCGGCGGCGGGCGTGAGCGGCGAGCGGGTGGCCTTCCTCGATCAGGCACCGCGCCCCGAGGACGGCCTCGCCGACTACGCGCGCGTCGACATCGCGCTCGATCCCTTCCCCTACAACGGAACCACCACGACGTGCGAGGCGCTCTCGATGGGCGTGCCCGTCGTCACGCTGCGGGGCGCCGCGCACGCCGGGCGCGTCGGCGCGTCGATCCTCGAGGCGCTCGGCGAGCGCGCGCTGATCGCGGAGTCCGAGGGCGAGTACGCTCGCGTCGCCGCCGAGCTGGGGCGCGATGTCACGCGCCTCGCCGCGCTGCGGGCGTCGCTGCCCGAGCGCTTCGATCGCT
>JAJXTK010000736.1 GCA_021783935.1 Myxococcales bacterium
CGAAGCGCGAATCGGCGTCGAAGCGCGTCGTGATCCGCTGGTAGAGCGGCGCGAGCCCCTTCAGACCCTTGTAGTCGTCGTAGAAGGCGGGCGTGCCCGTCACCACCAGGTAGAGGCCGGGCAGCTCGTCGTTCGCGAGCATGTCGACCACCTGGCGCAGCGCGTTCAGCGACTTGTCGCGCGTCGGCGGCGGCATTCGCTGGACCGTCTCGACCTCGTCGAGCACGAGGACCAGGCCGGCATAACCCGACTGGCGCAGCAGCGTCAGCACGCCGCGCATGAACGTCAGCGCGGCCTGGCCGTCGATGTTCCCCTTCACGCCCGCGCGCGAGGTGATCGAGCGGTCCACGTGCGGCTGCCCGGCGAGCCACGCGAGCAGCCCTTGCGCGACGGCGTGCTCGCCGCTCTGCAGCGCCTGGTGGTAGGCACGGAGCACCTGCGCGAACGCTGGGTTGCGGGCGCTCAGGTCGGCGAGCTTCTCCTCGAGGCGGGCCTCGACGAGCTTGTCGAACTGCGGGTCGTCCTCCGGCACGCCCTTGAGGCGCGTGACCTCGTCACCGACCTCGTAGAGCCACGCATCGACCACGGCACGCCACGACCCCTCGCCGTGCGCGTCGGTCGTCAACCGCTCCATCATGCGGCGGTAGACCGTTTCGAGGTGGTGCAACGGCGTGTCGTTGATCGAGATCTGCACCTCGGTCGTCGCGAAGCGTTTTGCGCGAGCCCGCGCGCACAGAAGCCGCGTGGCGAAGGTCTTGCCGCTGCCGTACTCGCCGCGGATCCACTTCGAGCGCCCGCGCCCGCTCCCCGCGGCCACCTCGTCGAGCTCCGCCTCGATCACGGGAAGGAGCCGTTCGAGCCCCGTCGCGTAGTGCTCGAGGCCGCTCCGAGGCACGGCGCCGGCGCGCAGCGCCGCTACGATGTCACGCGCCTGGGCGATGGGAACGTCGCTCATCGGCCCGAGCCTCCCTGCGGCACGAACTCGTACTGCTCCTCGCCATCCGGGAGCGTCTGACGGCGGATGCACGGGTAGCCGCCGTCGTGGAGCTTCCCGATCAGCCGCGCCATGAGGCCGGGCACGCGGGTTCGGGGGCGGCCGAGGCGCGTAGCGAGATCGGACATGCGCACGTGCCGATTCTGAGCGACGCAGGTGAGCGCGGCCTGCTCGGACGCATCGAGCCTCGCGAGGAGCGCCTCGGGCACGTCGAGTCGCTCGACCGCGCCTGCGAGCGTGGCCTCGCGATCGAAGAGGCTCCCCTGCGTCGTCGCGCGCGGGGGCTTCGGCGTCACCGGGCGAGGCTCCGGCGGCGGGGCCGCGGCTGCGACAGGCTGCTGCCCGCCGAGCCACCACGAGGGCTCGTCGGCCGACACGCCACCGGCGACCAGCTCCGCGAGCGGCACGACCATCTCCTCGAGCGAGCAACCACCGTGAAATCCGACCTGCGGCGATCCCGTGTAGACGCCCATCTTCCAGGCGAACGCCTTGCGGCCCTCGACGCCACCCAGCCCGTCGTCGGCGATCTCGATGAAGCCCTCGGGCACGTTCTCGCCGTTGCGCAGCATCCGATGCCGCGCGCTCGACGCGTCCCGCGCAGGCCCTTCGATGCGCAGCTCGCGCGAGACGAACGGCGTGTGTCCGTGGTCCGCCGTCACGATCAGCCGACGCCCAGCTTGAAGGGCGGCGCGCAGGCTCGCGAGGAAGCCTGAGATTTCACGCGCGCGAACCGAGATGATCGCGCCGGTGTTCGACGAGCCGATTTGGTCGTCGACTGCGTTGAAGACGGCCGCCACGATCTCGATCGAGCTGTCGGCCAGGGCCACGCGCAACGCCTCGCCGTGATCGGCGAGATCCCCCTTGAGGAACAGCTTTCGCGTCCGCGAACCGAGCACGACGTTCTGGCGCAGGCGCGCGGGATCGGTGCGCGACTCCTCGGTGTCGCGCCAGACCGTCTCCGCGATCCACGGGTTCTTCGGCACTTCGCCGAGGAAGATCGCGCTGCGCGAGTGGCTCGTGATCGAGGGGAGCAGTGCGAGCGCGGGCGTGCCGTGCGCTTCGTGCGTGACAGGGTCCGCGCGAAGCCCGATCGCTTGGAACTCGCCGGCCAGCTCATCCAGCAACCGGAGAAACACGGGGTAGCTGCAGCCGTCGAGCACGACGAGGAAGAGCTTCGCCGTGTCGTTCGGCGCCTGGCGCACGGGCGCGTTGCGCCAGATCTGGTGGACGGGAACGCACCCATCGGCGTGAAGCGCGCGGGTCAGGTCCGCGCGCAGCAGCTCCGCGAAGGCCAGGTTCTCTGCGTCGCGTCGCTCGCGGTAGCGCTCGAGAACAGATTCGGCTGCGCGACGGTACTCGGGGCTCGCGGCGAGCGCGGCGCGAAGGCGCGAGCCGGCCCAATCGGCAAAAGCTCCTTCGCGCTGGTAATGGCGCACGCGCGCCGTCACGTTTCCACCTGCCGGCACCGGCGTCGCGAGGTAGCGCGAAAGGCGCGCAAGCTCCTCGAGCACCTCGATCTCACCCTTCTTCGCCGCCGCGAAACGGTGCTGCTGCATCCGCTGGATGACGTCGTGACCGACGGCTTCGCCCCGCCCCGCACGCTCGGCGACGTCCGTGCACTGGCTCGAGAGGCCTAGAGGGAGGTCGACGCTGCGGCGCAGGATCGGGTTGCCGAGCACCTTGCGGCCGATCGTCTCCGACTTGCTCAGGTACGTCGCGGCGTCATCGCCGAGCGCGGTCAGCGTCTCGCGGACCAGCGTCGTCACCACGTGCCGGAAGGTCTCCTGGGTCAGTTCGACGCTGATCGGCGCTCCGAGCAGCGGCCCCCAGGCCACGGGCGGGAGCTCTGGCTCGTCGAGCGCGAGCAGCACGCCGTAGACGATAAGCGCCTCGAGCTGCTTCTTGTCGCGCACCGCCCAGGCCAGCACCCGCCCCACCAGGCCGTGCACGCGCGGGAGCTGACGACGCAGCAGATCCGCGACGGTCGGCTCGATGACGGGCGGCGAGCGGAGCCAGCGCGCCAGGATCTCGCCCGGCGTGCTCCTCCGGA
>JAJXTK010000737.1 GCA_021783935.1 Myxococcales bacterium
CGACGGTCAGCGAGGCGTCGCGCGGTTCTCGCTTGTCGAGCAGGGAGCTGGGAACGCGGTGGCGTTCGGTGCCCTCCTCGGTGCGGGCGTGGGAGCGGCGCTTGCTCGGCCGAAGTCCGCACCGGAAAGCGCGTTGCTCGGTCTGCTGGTTGGGGGTCTCGCCGGTGCCCTCACGGCCCGCGCACAGGTGCCGGATCCGAATCGGGTTGTCGCGCTCGTCTTCGATGACTCGGATGGCAACTGGCGGCTGTACTCGGGCCCCTGGCGGCAGTGGGCACTGGACGCGCTCTGGCCGCCGCCTGGCGTCGAAGCTACTGGATGAGCTCGAAGAAATCGAAGGTGAGCGTCACCTGCTCGATCACGTTCTCGTCGCTCTCGTTGTCCCACTCCCCCGCGACGAACTTCACCGGCCACGAGCGCGCAAGCGACCACCGTCGCAACGTCGTGCCGTCGCGGTCCTGCTGCACGATGTCGAGGTTGCGCTTGTAGTACGGGTCGACCAAGCCGAGCCCGCTCGCGGTGATCGCCACGTCCTGGAGCCAGTCGAACAGGTCGCGGTCCTGCGTCGCGCCGCGCTCGAGCGTGACGTCGGAGAACGTGAGCCGGCCGGGGCTCTTGTTCGGGATGAGCGAGCCGCCTTCGAAGTACTGCACGTTCGCGACCTCCACAGAGAGCTCGGAGCACTTCTGGAAGCCGGCGTGCGCGACGTCGTCGATCTCGACTACGAACTTGAACTTCTTGTGGAACGAGCGCGGGTTGCCGATGACGGGCACGGGGCCTCCGATCAGCCGCCTGCGGCGGCGAGCTCCGCGTCGAGGGCGCGGGTGTCCTGGGAGATTCGAAGCACGACGAACTCGGCGGGCTTGTTCGTCGCGAGGCCGATGCGCGCGAGCAGCTTGCCGGCGAAGATGACTGTGGCCGTGTTGAGGGCGTCGGAGACGTCGACGAAGAAGGCCTTCGCAGGCTCGCGTGAGCGGAACGCGCCGTTGTTCATCTGCGTGAGCAGGAACGACGTGATGGTCCGGCGCACCGTCGCGCGCAGCCCCTCGGTGTTGTTCTTGTGCCGCGCGAACTGGAGCCCGAGCTTGAGGGAGCGCTCGATGAAGATGACGCCGCGCCGCTCCGAGACGTAGGGGAAGTTCCCGCTGCTCTTGAGCGTGCGCGAGCCGTCGATGAAGCGGGGGAGGCCGGGGCCAGTGGTGAGCGGGTTGATCCGCTTCGGGTAGACGAGGTCGCGCTTCTTCTCCTCGAGGACCTCATCGGTCTCGAAGCCGAGCACGCCGACCATGCGGCCGACGTCGATGCCGGCGGGCGGGTCGTAGATGCCGCCGGGGCGCGCGGCGTCGGTGCGCGCGTAGACGCCCGCGATGATGCCGGACGGCGGGACGACGATCGCGTCGTCGCTTCCGAAGACGGCGCGAGCCGGGTTGAGCACCTTCACGCGCGGCCAGTAGAAGGCGCCGAACTCGGAGCTCTCGAGCAGGTGCGCGGTCGACTCGACGTAGGTGACGATGGCGGCGGCGCCCATCCCGGCGGGCGGATCGAGCACCGCGAACATGGTGCCGGCGCGGTCGACCTCGCAGTAGCTGAGGATCGCCGCGTGGACGGCGGGCGTCGCGCGCCCCGGCACCATGAGCACGGCGACGTCGATCACGCGGTCGAGCGCGTGAAGGCCGGTGCGCCCGACGGGGGAGCCGATGAAGTCGCCGTCGGTGAGCCCGGCGAGGCCGTCGTCGCCGCCTGCGAGGGCGACGGTCTGCACTGCCAGCGCGGGCGCCCCCGGAAGGAGCTGGTCGATCACGCGCACGAGCGCGGAGCCGTTTGCGGCGTCGTTGACGATCGTCTCGACGTGGCGAGCGGCTCCCGGTGTCATCCGGACGTTGGCGAAGAACTCCCGGTAGACGCCGTCGTCGACCACGGCGAGGTCGAAGGCGCCGGCCTCGCCCGACGTTGGCGTCCGCACCTCAACCTCGATGGCGTTCGAGTAGGCGCCCGGATCCTTCCCCTCGACGCGGAGCGCGTTGGCTGCGCCCGAGGCCGTGCCGGCGTGCAGGGCCGTGTCGAAGCCGAGCGCAGCGGCCGTCGCCGCGCGCACCTGCAGTTGCGCGGTCGGGCCTGCGCCGTCGGTGCGCAGCTCGAGGAAGCCGCCCGGCGCGGTCGACACCTTGATGCCTGCGATCGCGCCCTCCGCGATCGCCTTCACCTCGTCGGGCGTGACCGCGCGCGCATTCGCGACGTTGCCGGTGCCGAGGGTCGGCGCCGTCGGGAATCCGAGGGCGGCGTTGGCGGTCCCTCCGGTGATCTCGACGCGGCTCGAGGTGCCGGCTGTGTCGCTGACGATGTGGACGATGCCCTTCTCGACGACCGCCTTGGCGCCGACGATGCCGGCGTTCAGGGCGGCCGCGAGCTCCGCCGAGGTTGCCGCGGCGATCGAGGTGAACTCCGCCTTCGCGAACGCGACCCGCTGGACCGGCCCGCCGTCGACGCGGAGGGTGAACGTCTGCCCGTCCGCGAGGGCGAACGGTCCGGCGCCGCCCGCCGTGACCGTCGCCGGCGTGGCCTTCACGGCCGCCTCCTTGTCGGCCCCGCCACCGACCGCGACCACGAGCTTCGCGCCGTCGTCTAGGGCGAACGGCGCGGGCAGCGTGCCGGTCACGAGCGCCGGGGTCGGGCCGCCGGGGGAGGTGAGGTACCCGGACGCGCGCCGCGCCGTCGCGGTCGCGGGGCTCGAGACGTCCGTGTGATGGACGGTTCGGACGCACCAGAGCTGGGTGCCGCCGTTCTCGAAGAAGCCCATCGCGGCGAGCGCGACGTTCGCGTCGCGGGTGAACCCACCGAAGTTCGCCCCGTACTCCTCGAAGGAGGAGCAGAGGACGGGGGTGTCGATCGGGCCGCGCTCGGTGACCCCGACGGCGGCCGCGACCGAGGTGGGAGCCGACGGGATGCCGCGAACCCGGGGCTCCTCCTCCACGACGACGACCTTCGACGACAGCAGCTCTCCGCTCATCGGAATCCTCCCTCGGCACACGCACGCAC
>JAJXTK010000738.1 GCA_021783935.1 Myxococcales bacterium
GAGGGGCTGCTCGAGCAGCCGACGGCACCACAGAGCACTGCCAAAGAGAGAGCGAATGAAGAGGGGCGCATGACGATCCTTGTGAGGGAGAACGACTTCAAGAGGACCACGACTAGAACGTCCCCACGACCGACAGGCCACCGAACCCGGGGCCGGCGACCGGGGTTGCGACGACGCGGGCCGCATCGCTCCGAGGGCGCGACGGCGATCCCGAATCGACGAGGATCAAGACGACGCCGGTGACGGCACACGCTGCACCGACTCCGAGCAGCACCCGCGCGCGCGTGATATCGGAGCGCTCGGTCGCGAGGTCGTCGCTCGTGCGGGTCGAGCGGTTCTCGATCTTCTGCGCCGAAAACCCGTAGTACCCGCCGAGACCGAGCCCGACGAGCCCCAGGGCGCCGAGGCCGTAGCCCGTCGTGCGGAGCAGGTGGCTGCGGTGATCGTCGGGCGCAGGCGCGGGCGCGGGCGTTGGCGTTGGCGTGATCGTGGCCGTGGACGGCTTCACGGGCGCTGGCGGAGGCGGAGGCGCCGCGGCTTGGTCGATCGCCGAGAGCTCGGGGACGGTCACGGTCTGATGGTCGGCCTCAGGGGCGACGACGACCTTCGTCCGCCAGCCGATCTTCCCAGGCGCGCGGACTTCGACGTAGTGCGTTCCGGGATCGATCGGGTTGGGTGCGCCGAGACGTTGCGGATCGACCGGCACCTCGTCGAGCAGCACGCTCGCCGACGTGTCGGCTACGAGCGAGGGGGGCAGCCGGATCTCGAGTGTCGAGAGCCGCTCGTTCAGCGCGGCCGCCCGCTCCTTGGCCTTCTTCGCCTTGTCGGGCTTGTTCTTCTGCTCGGCGAGGCGTCCGGCCTCGAGCCAATCCGAGTACGCGGACGCCGTGCGCCCCTGCGCCTCGTGGCACTCGGCGACGTTGATCGCCGTGCCCGTCGCCGGCGCGAGCTTCATCGACTGCTCGTAGGCCGTGCACGCCTCGGTGAGCTTGTCGTCCTTCATCAGCTTGTTGCCGAGGGCGAAGAGCTCTTCCGCCTTCTTCACGTCCTCCTTGCTCGGCTCGCCGGCCATCGCGAGCGAGCCCAACGAGAGCGTGCACGCGAGCAACGCAGCGGATATTCGAGGAGAGAGTCGCATCGGCATCCTCAATCTTCGCGAGATGGCTCGACGTCGTGCACGCGAGAGCGTCGCGTGGGCGCCGACGCGGCGGGCGTGGCGGAGGGTACAGCGGTCGCGACCGAAGGGGCCGAGGCCGACGTCGGCGCGAGAAGCGTGGAGGCGCTCGTACTCCGCCCGCGCGCGGCCGTCGCCACTGCCGGTGGAAGGCTCGACCCGCGGACCTTCGGCGGCGTGACGCGCGAAGGCGCCGCGGCGCTCGACTCGATGCCGACCGGCGACGCCAGCGCCGTCGCGACGGTCGTGCGCCCCGCAAGCAGCTCACGCGCGAGCGCCTCGGACGAGAGAGCGCGATCGATGACCCCGTCTGCCAGCGGCACCCCGGTCGGCGAGCTTCGCGTCGTCGACGACTGCCGCGACTCGATGGAGGTCTCGGAGAGACGCTGCGTCGGCCACGTCGCTCCCGCAGACGGCGCCGAGCCCGTCGAGGTCGTCGCGTCTCGCACCGGCTCGACGCGGACCGTGGGCTTCGCGAAGACGGCGTCGAGCGCCGTGGGATCGCGCGGCTCGTCACTCGCGGTCGGGCGGATCGAGACCGCCGCGAGCGAGCGAAGCGCCTTCGCCATCTCGGCCGCGCTCGCGAATCGCGCGGCCGCGTCCTTCGCGAGCGACCGCGCGAGCAGCCGTTCGAGGCGCGGATCGAACGCCCGGCCGGTCCGCGATGCGAGCGTCGGCGCAGGCTCGAAGATGTGCTGGCGTAGCAGCTCGCGACTGTCGTGGCCCGCGAGCAGCGGCGAGCCAGCGAGCAGCTCGAAGAGCACGCACCCCATCGCGTACTGGTCGGTCGCGTGCGTCAGCGCGCTGCCCTTGGCCTGCTCGGGGCTCATGTAGCGCGGCGTGCCGAGGACGATGCCGAAGGCCGTATTGACGCCCGTGGCGGCTTGCTGGTCGTCGAGCGGCTTCGCGATGCCGAAGTCCAGAATCTTCAGCTCGCCCGTCGTCGTGAGGAAAAGGTTCTCTGGTTTGACGTCGCGGTGGACGACGCCGGCGCCGTGCGCGACGTCAAGCCCCTCGAGCGCCTGGGCGGCGAGGTCGCACGCCTCCGCAGGCGGCAGCGCCCCACGACGGCGCAGCACCGCGCGAAGATCCTCGCCCTCGAGGAACTCCATCGCGAGGTAGTGTCTGCCCGTGGAGGTCGTCCCGAGGTCGTAGACGAGCGGCAGCGAGCGATGCCGAAGCCCAGTCACCGGGCGCCCCTCTTGCTTGAAGCGGCCGACGATTTCAGGGCGGTAGCTGTGCTTGTCGTGCAGCACCTTCACGACGCAGGCGCGTCGCAGCTCGACGTGAATCGCTTCGTAGACGGCGCCCATCGCGCCATGACCGAGCTCGCGGCGGAGCTCGTAGGGCGTGCCCTCGAGGCGATTCGGCGACGGCCGGCGCTCTTCGATCTGCGACATGAGCTTCTTCCGAGCTGGTCCAGCGTGGCCCGAGCCTACCACGGCGAGCCGTCGCGGCTTCGCGGCAGGCCATCGAATTTGCGTCATGATGTTCGCCTCCATCGCGCTGGGCTGGTGCGCGTGGTGGCGTCTCCCGGCGAGTCCGGAATCGTCCGGAATTGTCCGAATGGGGACCGCGTGGCGCGGCGTCCCGTGGAGCGCGGAGAATGATGTTGAATACTTGGAGGCGCGCTACTGCCGCCGGATCCCGAAACGCGCCATCAGGTTGTAGAGCGACGCGCGGCTGATGCCGAGGACGCGCGCGGCCGCTTCGGCGGTCTTGCTCGTGTTGATGGCCTGGATTGCGGCGGCCCTCTTCGCCGGGTGTGGTTCTCCTGCTGAGCGAGTGGTCGCGTTCTAACAGCCCCCATCCCCAGCCCTTCCCCCGCGGTGCGGGGGAAGGGAGCGGGAGGCGGCGGCGC
>JAJXTK010000739.1 GCA_021783935.1 Myxococcales bacterium
CGGTGCCGAAGCCGACGCCGAAGCCGGTGCCGAAGCCGACGCCGAAGCCGAAGCCGAAGCCGAAGCCGATGCCGCAGCCGCCCACGGCGTCGAACGGCAGCGGACGCGACCCCACGGACCCCCGGCTCGCGCGCGCCCGTGCGTGACGTCCCGCGCGCGCCCCGCTAACCGCGCTCTGCCATGCGCCTCGTCCCGGCCTCGCTCGCGCTCGTCGCCCTCGCGTCGACGAGCGGCGTCGCGCGCGCTGAGGAGGAGCAGGAGCCCCCGCAGGTGCTGGTGGTCGAGGGCTCGGCCGCCCCGTCGTTCACCTCGACGGCGCGCGAGGGGCAAACCCCGCGCGAGGCGGGCGACGCTGCTTCCCTGCTCGAGGATCTGCCGGGCGTGCAGGTGCGCCGTCAGGGCGCCGAGGGGAGCTTCGCGACCGTGTCGATCCGCGGCAGCGCCTCCAATCAGGTCGCCGTCACCTTCGCGGGGGTGCCGCTCACCGGCGCGGCCGATCCGTCGCTCGATCTCGCGACGCTGCCGCTGTGGCCGGGCGCGGCGCTCCGGGTGCACCGGACCTTCGCGCCGGCGTCGCTCGGCGGCGGCTACCTCGGCGGCGTCGTCGACGTCGAACCGATCGAGCTCTCGCGTGGCGCGCGCACCGAGCTCTATGACGCCTACGGGTCGTTCGGCGCCTACCGCATGCGCGCCTCCGACGTGCGCGCGATCTCCGACGAGGTCCGCGTCGGCACGGGGCTCTCGTACGCGCGGTGGGACGGCGATTTTCCCTACTACGACCCGACGCGCGCGCCGCCCGGCGATCGCCTCCGCGACAACGCGCAGGGGGCGCAGCTCGCGGCCGTCAGCCAGGTGCGCGTCGAGCACGGGGCCTGGACGCTCCTCGCGACGGGGCTCGCGCAGGTGCGCCACGACGGCGTGCCCGGGCCGCTCTACGCGCCGACCCCGGCGGCGTCGTTCGGGCGCGATCGCGAGCTCTTGGCGCTCGAGGCGCGGCATCGCGACGACGACGGTCGTTGGCTCGTGCGCGCCTACGCGCGGCGCGAGGGGCGGAGCTTCCGCGACGACGAGCCCGGCGACCCGCTCTATCGCCCGGCCGACGTCGCCGCGTCGGTGCTCGACGGCGGCATCACCCTCGGCCGCAGCCAGTCGATCGGCGCGCTCGAGCTCGACTCGCGCCTCGAGCTCGAGCGCGAGGCGGCGAGCCAGTCGCCGAGCACGCTCGGCGGGCTGACGCGCACGCGCGCGGGGGTCGCGCTCGACGCGACGCTGAGGCCGCGCCGCGGGCTCACCCTGATCGCGGCGCTCCGCGGCGATCTGCGCAGCGACGCCGACACCGTGGACCTTGCGGACACGCGCCGCGAGCTGCTCCCCGCGGCGCACCTCGGCGGCGAGCTCGAGCTCGTCGAGGGGCTCTCGCTCGCCGCGCACGCCGGGGCGCTCGCGAGGCCGCCGAGCTTCCTCGAGCTGCTCGGCGACGGCGGCGTCTACGCGCCGAGCCCGGGGCTGCAGAGCGAGCGATCGCTCGCGGCCGACGCGGGGCTGCGCGCGCGGGGCGCGCTCCGAGGCGTGCGGATCGAGGCGGAGCTGACGGCGTTCGCCGCGCACACGACGGACTTCATCGTGCTCGAGCCGACGGGCTTCGCGACCTTCCGCGCCGGCAACGTCGGCGCGGTCGACACGGCGGGGGGCGAGGCGACGCTCGCGGCCACCACCGGGCCGCTGCGCCTGCTCGGCAGCTACACGGGGCTCTACTCGCGCGACGCGACCGACGAGCGCGCCTATCGCGGGCGGCCGCTGCCGGGCCGGCCGCCGCACGATCTCACCCTCGACGCCGTCGTCTCGCTCGGGCGCGTCGAGCTGCGCTACGGCTTCGACTACCTCGCGGCGATGCCCTTCGATCGCGCCGACACGCTGGAGCTCCCCGCGCGCGTCACGCACTCGCTCGGCGCGCGCGTCCGGCTCGGCGGCGGGCTGCAGCTGATCGGCGAGCTCCTCAACGTGCTCGATCAGCGCACGCGGCCGGTGCTCCTCTCGTCGGCCACGGGTGAGACGGTCACCTACCCGATCTCCGACTACTTGCAGTATCCGATCCCAGGGCGTCGCTTCACCATCGCGCTGCGTTGGAGCGCCCAAGCAGACGAGCCGCCGCCCTGATGGGGTCTCGAGCCAGCGAGGGCGTATCCTTCAGGACGTGTCCGCGCGCGCCGACCGGAGCCCGAGCCGCAGGCGGCTGGTCGCGCGCGCGTGGCGCTCGTGGCTGCGGCTCTGCCTGTGGACCGTCGTCGCGGCGTCCGTCGGCGGCTGCCGCCTCGATCTCGGCGATCTCGCCGCGCCGCTGCTGCTGCACGACTGGTCGCTGACCTACGACGATCGCCCTCCGAGCGCGGTGCGGCTCCCCGCGCACCTGCCGCTGCCGGATCGACCGCTCGACTTCGTGCTCCGCACGGAGGTGCGGCTGCCGGCCTCCATGCGCGGACGCCCGCTCACGCTCGCGTTCGTGCGGCTGCCGGCGATCGGGGAGCTGCGCGCGCAGGGGGAGCCCGCGACGCCGCTCGACCCGCCGGTCTTCGCGCTCTACCGGGTCTCGGGCGCGCAGCGCTGGGTCATCTCGGCCGATCGCACGCGCGGCGAGACGCTGCGGCTCGAGCTCTACCTGCGCCACCGCGCGACGCAAACGGCCTGGATCGACTGCACGCCGCACCTGTCGGCAAGCGAGCAGGGGGACTTCTACTTCCTCGCGGCCAACACGTTCAACGAGGCGACGGCGCTCTTCGCGATGGCGATCACCGTCGTCGTCGGCTTCTCGTACTTCTTGATCTACCTCTCCGATCGGCGACGGACCGCGCACGGCTGGTTCGTGCTCGAGGCGCTCGGGGGCTTCGCCTTCCCCGCCTACGCGAGCGGCTACACGCAGCCGATCTTCGGCACCGCCGACGGCGCGGTGCTGTCGGTGCAGCTCGGGCTCGGCGCGGTGTGCTCGATGTGCTTCGTGCACGCCTACTACGGCATCCGTGCGCCGATTCGCGGTCCG
>JAJXTK010000740.1 GCA_021783935.1 Myxococcales bacterium
GAACGCCTCGCCGTGATCGGCGCTGACGACCACGATGCCGCCCGGGCGCGAAGCCCGGAAGGCGCGCACCATCGCGCCGAGGCCGGCGTCCGCCGAGGCGATCTCGGAGTCGTAGCGATCGATCTCCCCCTCGCCGAAGTCGTGCCCGTCGTGCGTGACGTACGGCTCGTGCGGCTCGAAGAGGTGCACCCACACGAACAGCGGATGGTCGGTGGGCGCCCCCTTCAGGTACCCCTCGAGCTGCGCGGCCCGCAGATCGGGCGCCGCGAACTCGACCTTCGCGTACTCGAAATCGAGCCCGCGACGCCGCAGCTCGTCGAAGCGATCGGCGTCGACGTAGAAGATCGCCGGCGGGTAGAACGCCGCGGTCCTGAATCCATACGACCGCAGGATGCCGGCCCACGTGTCGTCGGGGCGCCGCGCGGCGCCGGCGGCGGCCTCGAGCTGCAGGATCGGGCGGAGGTACTTGCCCGTCATCAGCGACGAGATGGCGTACGAGGTGTGCGGCGTCGGGGTGTACGCGTGCTCGAAGAGCACCCCCTCGGCGGCGAGCGCGTCGATCGCGGGCGTGGTCTTGCGCGCGTAGCCGTACGCGCTCACGTGGTCGGCGCGCAAGGCGTCGATCGTCACGAGCAACAGATCGCGCCCGTCGGCGCGCAGCGTGCGCGACGAGGTGGCGCCGAGCGGATCGGGCTCGGCCTCGATCGGTTCGATCGGCGGCGGCGGCCACGCGCGCGCGGCGAGCGCCGCAGCCCGCGCCAGCAGCGGGCTGTGCTCGTCGACGACGCGCCGCGCGTTCTCGTAGGTCGCGAGCCCCCGCCCGGCCCACGGCAACCGCCCCGCCGCGCTCGCGAGCTGCCAGGCGCCCATCGCAGCGAGGGCGTCGACAAGGAGCAGGAGCGGGCGCCAGTCGCGCCCGACCACGATCGCAATCTCGGCGAGCATCACGACGCCGACCATCGCGAGCGCGACGAGCGACGCGTGGAACGCCGGGTAGAGCCGCGGCAGGACGTGCACGTCACATTCGAACGCGACGGCGACGAGCGCGCCGCCGAGCGGCGGGATCGCCCAGCGCCGACGTCGACCGAGCGCCACGGCGCGCGGCAAGAGCCACCAGGCGAGCGCGCACGCCGCGACGGTCACGCCGAGGACGAACGGCACGCGCACCGGCGGCATGCGGGCCTTCCTGCCCGTCGAGAGCTCGAGCGCGAACGGCAGCGCGACGAGCGCGGCCGAGACGGTCCACGCGATGCGCCCCTCGCGTCGCAGCGCGATCGGCAGCAGCGCGGCGAGCGCGAGCGCCACGAGCAGCGCGGGCGCGGCCGCGATCAGCGCGATCGCCGTGACCCCCTTGGCGACGAGCACGTCCTCCCACCCCCCGGCGAGCTCGCCCCCTGCGACGCGCATCGTGCGCGCGGCCTCGGCCGAGATCAGCGCCTGCGCGATGGCCATCGTGACGCCGACCCGCCAGAGCCACGCCCGCGCGGGTCGGAGCCTGCTCGTCGCGGCGCTGTTCATCCGGCCTCCGCGGCGACGAGCCCCTCGTCGCCGAGCGCAGCGATCGCGTCGAAGCGCGCGAGCACGCGCCGCAGGCCGTAGAGATCGTCGCCGTCGAGCGAGGGGTGCGCCGCGAGCAGCGCGCGCATGGCCACGTCCGCGGCGGCGAGCCGCGCCTCGTCGGCGAGCGGATCGAGGAAGCGGAAACCGCTCGCCTCGCCCGACTGGCGCGCCCCCTCGAGATCCCCCGGACCTCGAAGCCGCAGGTCGGCCTTCGCCACCTCGAGCCCGTCGCGCGCCTCGGCCAGCGCGACGAGGCGCGCGCGCGCGGCGTCGGCGAGCGCCTCTGGGTGAACGAGCAAGCAGGTGCCCTCACGCGCGCCGCGGCCGACGCGCCCGCGCAGCTGGTGGAGCTGCGCGAGGCCGAAGCGCTCGGCGCCGTCGACGATCATGAGCGTGGCCTCCGGGACGTCGAGGCCGACCTCGAGGAGCGAGGTGCCGACCAACACGCGCGCGTCGCCGCGTCGGAAGGCCGCGAGCGCCCGTCTGCGCGCGTCTTCGTCCATCGCGCCGTGCACGAGCGCGACGACGTCGTCGCCGAGCGCCCGCGCGAGCTCGTGCGCGCGCGCCTTCGCGCCGGGGCCCGCCAACGCATCGACGCTGCCGTCGTCGAGCTTGCGGGGCTCGATGCTCGCGCACGCGACGAAGGCGCGCCCCCCTTCGGCGATCGCGGCGCGCAGCCGCTCGATCGCCTCGCCGAAGCGGGCGCGCGGCAGGAGCGACGTCGCCGGCGTGCGTCGACCGCGCGGCCGCTCGTCGAGGTGCACCGCGTCGAGCTCGCCGCGCAGCGCGAGGGCGAGCGTGCGGGGGATCGGCGTGGCCGAGGTGGAGATCAGGTGCGGCGCGAGCCCGAGCGCGCTGGCCACCCGGCCGCGCTCGACGATCTCCAGCCGCTGCGCGACGCCGAGGCGGTGCTGCTCGTCGACGACGGCGAGGCCGAGGCGCGCGAAGGCGACCTCGTCGGCCAGCAGCGCGTGCGTGCCGACCACGACGTCGACCTCGCCTGCGCGCGCGAGCGCTGCGACCCGCGAGAAGCCCGCGCGATCGGCGCTCGCGCGCGGCAGCAGCAGCACGCGCGCGCCGAGCGCCCTCGCGAGCGGCCCTGCGGCCTCGACGTATTGGTCCGCGAGCAGCGTCGTCGGCGCGAAGATCGCGACCTGCGTGCGCGCCGCGATCGCCTGCGCCGCCGCCACCAGGATGACCGCCGTCTTGCCGGTGCCGACGTCGCCGGTGAGCAGCGTGCGGCTCGGACGCTCGGCGTGCAGGCGCGCGGCGATCGCGTCGAACGCGCGCAGCTGCGCCTTGGTGGGCGCGAAGCCGAGCGCCCCGACGATCGCCGCCCGCGCCTTGGCGCTCGGCGGCAGCGCGGGCGAGCGAAGGGTGCTCGACGTGCGCTCGTGCGCGACGCGGCGAGCCACGAGCCAGCAAGCCTCGGCCGTGGCGAGGCGCGCGCGCAGCGCGTCGCGG
>JAJXTK010000089.1 GCA_021783935.1 Myxococcales bacterium
AAGAAGGCGGCGGACGTCTACCGATTCTTCCTCGCGACGTACGGCAAGGAGTCCGACCTCATCGCCTATCGCGACGGCGGCATGATCGACGGCAAGCCGGTCAAGCGCGATCCGGAGGAGTTCGACCGTCGGAACAAGTACACGAACGAAGCGCTCTCGGAGCTCGGGCGCACCTACGTCCAGGCGTTCGATTACGCGTCGGCGGCGAGGCACTACGACGAGATGGCGAGCCGCACGCTCATCCCGGAGGCAGACCGTCGCGACAACGCGTCCAACGCGGTCTTGCTCCAGTCGAACCTCGGCAACCGCAAGGAGATGCTCGACGCCTACGCGCGCTACGTGTCGCTGCGGCCCGGGCCCGCCGAGATCGCGGACATGGACTGGGTGGTCGCGGAGTTCGAGTGGACGCAATGGAAGCAGGCGCAGAGCGACGGCGCGCAGCGAGGCCGCGCGATCGCGGCCCTCGAGGCGTTCTTTAGGAAGTACGAGGCGAACTCGGGCGCGCGCGCGTACGCCGTCGAGGCCGCTTGGCAGGTCGCGTTCATCCGCAGATCTACGGGCGATCAGGGCTTCCGCGACTGGTACAAGAAGGTCATCGCGACCTTCCGCGCCCAGCACGACGCCAACAAGCGCGCCGACGGCAGCTCCAGCACCGACGGCACGCAGCTCGCGGACTACGGCGCCGAAGCCGACTTCTTCTTCGTGAACGAGCAGATCGAGAGGGAGTGGGACACGCCGCCCGGGCAGCCGGCCCGCCTCGTCTACGACGGGACGGCCGACGACGTCATCGCGAAGCTCGACAAGGACGCGGCCAAGCGCGAGGGCTTCTTCGCCGAGCTCGATCGCATCCGCGTCTACTACACCTCGAAGCACTACGCGCCGATCGTGCTGGCCCGCCAGGGGACGCTCTACGACGAGCATCGGCAGGCGCTCGTCAAGGGCAAGATCCAGGCGATCCCCGCCGACAAGGAGCGGCAGATCTCCGGCCTCGAGGACAAGTGTCGCAAGGTCCTCGACGACGACAAGTCGAGCGACAAGGCGAAGGAGGTCTGCCAGTCGACCCTCGACAAGATGGACGACGTGCGCAAGCAGCTCGGCAAGAAGTGGACGGACGCCCGTGAGCGGTACGTCCACGACATGGAGATGCGCTTTCTGCAGCGCTACGCGGCGGCCTACCTGCGCGGCAGGCAGTTCGGCGTGAAGGACGCGCGCATCGTGAAGGCCGTCCAGCGCCTCGCGTACTACACGGACCTGCTCACCGACACGAAGATGCGCGCCTTCCTCTCGCCGCCTGCGGGCACGCCCGAGGCGAAGGAGTGGCAGAGCGCGTACCCCGAGCCCTTCAACTATCGCGATCAAATGTTCAAACAGGCGCGCCCCGGCGCGGAGTTGGCTCCGCTGCCTACGGTCGATACGCCCGTCCCGCCGGGTCCGACGGCGCCGGCGCCGAGGGAGGGCTGAGCGATGTCGGCGAGCACTCATCTCCGCAAGCTCGCGACGGCGCTCGCGTGGACTGCCGTCATCACCGTCCCGCTGGCGCTTCAGCCGGCGTGCGGCCCGCGAACCACGACCAAGGACGCGAAGACGGCGGGGGCCTCCTCCGCGAACGGGGCCCCGGAGGCCGATCGCCCGGCCAACGACAACGTCACCGCCGAAGCGCCACCGCCGCCCCCCTCGTCCGAGGCCCCTGCGGCCTCGAGCGCCGATTTCAAGGCAGCCTACGAGCAAGGCTACCGGCAGTACCTGCACGGCGATCTCGTGGGCGCGCAGCAGTCTTTCCAGAGCGCGCTCTCGATCGACGCCAAGGGGTACGTCGCGCACTACGGGCTCGCGCTGGTCCTCGAGCACCTCGACAAGAACAACGACGCCCTCGAGCACTATCGGGAGGCCTACAAGCTGAACCCGAACTACGACGCGGCGATCAGCGCGTACGCGTACCTGCTCTATCGGATGGGCTCTCGCACCGAGGCCGAGACCTTCCTCACGGAACAGAACAACCGCAATCCGAAGGCGTTCGGCATCATGACGGCCCTGGCGGAGATCAAGTCGCTGAAGGGCGACAGCGCCTCCGCGCAGAGCCTCGCGCAGACCGCCCTGACGCTCGAGGGGAAGTACGAGCCCGCGATGGTGCTCATCGCGCGCGATCACTTCCGCGCGGGGCGCGTCGAGCTCGCGCGCTACGTGCTCGCGGCGATCCTCGATGGGCAGCTGACCGACGAGGAGCGCGCCAAGGGGGAGCCGGCGAAGAAGAACCCGCCGCGCGCACCGGGCAACGCCGAGGCGCAGCTGCTCCGGGCGATCATCTTCCTGCGCGCCGGCGATCGGAACTCGGCCGCGGTCTGGTTCGAGAAGGCCGCGCACGCGCGCCCCGATCTGGTCGACGCGCAGCTGCAGCTCGGGCTCATCCGCATCGAGTCGAACGACGCCGAAGGGGCGCGCGTGCCGCTCGAGAACGCCCTGAAGTACGCCCCCGCGAACGCCGAGGCGCGCCTGGCGCTCGGCGAGTCGTACCGCCTGCAAGCGCTCGCGACCTTCGACGGCAAGCAAGGGTGGGAGCTCGCGAAGGGCGAGTACACCTGGGTCATCGCCGCGCCCGCCGCGGCGCCCCTCGCCAAGGGGCTCGCGTACTACGATCTCGGGCTCCTCTACTTCCTCGTCCCCGGGGCCGATCGCCTCGCCGACGTGCCGCGGCTCGACAAGGCGATCGACAACTTCAACCAGTACAAGTCGGCCAAGGGCACGGCGCAGGGCGCGAGCTGGCCCGGCGACGTCGACGACCTGCTCGCGCAGGCCCAGACCGCGCGCCGCAACGCCCAAGCCGCCGCGCAGGGGGCCGGGGGGACCACCCCGAAGGGAACGGCGCCGAAGCCGACCGCCGCGCCCACGCCGGCGCCAGCAAAGCCCGCAGCGCCCGCCGCGTCCAACGCCGCAGCGCCGTCGAGCTCGGCGCCGAAGGTCAAAGATCAGTTCTGAGCCTTGGGGGTTCCAATGAAGCACACGCGCCATCTGCTGATGACCGCCCTCTCCGTCGCCGTCCTGGCCGTCGTCCCGCCTGCGAGCGCCGAGAAGAAGGCCCCGGACGCCAAGGCCACGAACGACGCCGCGGCGATCAACGTCGTGGTGACGGCGCGCCCGATGCGACCGAGCGCCGTCGTCGACCTCGGTCAGATCCTCCCGGAGATCGAGCTCTCCAAGCTTCGCAAGGACTTCTACACGGAGATCGAGGGGCTGCTCCTGAGCGAGCCTTTCTGATCGCTCGGCCGCGCTGCTCGCCGTGCTGCTTCTCCTCCTCGGGCTCGCGATCATCGCCGCGCCGATCGCGATCGCGGCGCGCACGACGCTGCGCCTCGCGCGCACGCTCGGCGCCGTCGACGCCGCGACCATCGCCGCGGTGCTCGACGCCGACCCTGCGACGGATTTGCAGCGCCTCTCGGACGCGCTCGCGAAGTCCGCCCCCGGCAGCATCGCGGAGCGGCTGGTCGGCACCGTCGTGCACGCCGAGCACGCCGAGCACACGCCGCTCGCGCGCAAGCTCGCGCTCGCCGAGGCCGTCGCCGACATCGAGCGCGACATGACCGATGACGCCCGCACCCCGCGCGTGGCCGCCGCGCTCGCGACCACGGGTGGGCTGCTCGCGGCGACGCTGGTGATGCGCGAGGGGCTCGGCCATGTGGTGCTCGACGCCTCGGGCAGCCCCGTGCCGTACTTTCAGGACGTGGTCGAACGGGGGCTGACGATGGCCGCGATCGCCCTCTTCGGAGGGATCGTGTGCGCCGCGCTCCACCGCGTCTCAAGGCAGCTCCGACGGCTGCGCCTCGACGAGCTCGACGACCTCATGGCGCCGTTGGCCGCGCGCTACCCGGGGGTCGACGACGCATGAGCGCTCGCGCACATTGCGTCCGCGACGGTCGCCCGTGTACCCTGCACGAAGGTTCGGGTCACGTGCAGGAACTTTCCGCCGCGTGCGTGGTCTCGTTCCCGAGGAGTGGCTGCACGGCCATCTCGGCGCCATTCCCCCCGGAGGCTGCATGAACACGAACACGGGTCCGCGCGCTCCCCAAGCCGGTGCCGGCCACCGCCCCGGCCAGATGACCATGGCCATGCGCGCCATGCCGCAAGCCACGGGGCCAAAGGTCCTGCGCATCGGCAAGGTGCAAGGCGGCCGCGTCATCGAAGAGCGCGTCATCAAGCAGCGCACGCACGTCACGATCGGCTCGAGCCACACGAACCTGTTCCTCGCGTCGGGGCCGGTCGTGCCGGAGTCGATGCGGCTGTTCGAGCTCGTGGGAAGCGACTACGTGCTGAACCTCACCGACGCGATGACGGGGCGCGTGGCGCTGCCGGCTGGCGTCACGGACGTCGGCCAAGCGCGCGCGAGCGGCCTCGCGAAGCGGGTCGGCGCCTACTTCCAGCTGAAGCTCACCGAAGAGGCGCGCGGCAAGGTGGTGCTCGGCGACACCACGTTCCTGTTCCAGTTCGTCGCCCCGCCGCCGATCCAGCCGAAACCGCAGCTGCCGCTCGCGGTCAAGGGAGGCCTCGCCGCGCAGGTCGACTGGAACTTCACGATCATCGCCGCCTTCTCGTTCCTGTTCCACTTCGGCTTCGCCGGCGCGGTGAACAGCGAGTGGTTCGATCCCGTCGTCGACGAAGACGCCGACACCGCCGCGCTGATCCAGAGCACGCGTGAGCACCCGGCCCCGCCCCCGCTCGAGGAGAAGAAGCCGGAAGAGAGCGCCAACGCGAAGGGCAAGGCCGACAAGCCTGGCGACAAGCCGACCCAAAAGGCGGCGCCGACGAAGACGGGGCCGGCGCCCAAGGTCGACGTGGCCGCGGCCAAGGCAGCAGCCGCCAAGGCCAGCGAGGCCAAGGCCGACGCGCTCTCGAACCAGGCCGACTCGCTCGCGCTCCAACTGCTCGGTAGTCCCGGCGCCAGTGGGCCGGCCGTCGTGAGCACGCTAAAGTCCGGCGACTCGGCGGCGGCCGACCGCCTCGACCAAGCAGCGGCCAACACCAGCGGCGTCGACGCCAACGGCGGCCCGAAGCTGCGCGGCCAGGGGGGTGGCGGCCCCGGCGTTCCGGGCGCGGTGCCAGGGGGCACCGACATCTCGGCGGGGGGGCCGAGGGTCGGCGGCCCGGGAGGTCCCACGGCTCCGACCGGGGCCGTCGTGGGGCCGAAGGTCCCGTCGATCACGCAGAGCGAGGCCACCACAGCGGCGCCGAACGTCCCCGGCGCGGACGCCGTGGTCGCCAAGAATAAGTGGCGCTTCCGCGGCTGCTACAACAAGTCCCTGCAGACCGACCCCGACGCCGGCGGCACGGTGTCGATCACGGTCACGATCAACGCAGAGGGGAAGGTCACGAGCGCGTCCGGCTCGGGGGGCAGCCCGCCGAGCCTCGCCTCTTGCGTGGCGGGCACGTTCTACTCGATGACCTTCCCGGCGCCCGACGGGGGCTCGGCGACCTTCACGGTCAAGGCCGTGTTCGCGGCGAAGAAGTAGCGCCGCCATCGATGGGCAGTGCGGGCACGATGCGGCTCTCCTCCGAGGCCGCTCGTGCCCGTGCTCGTCTGGCGCACACCCAGCTCGAGCACGAGAGGATGCCGTGCCGATGCACGCTTGAATGGTGCGCCAAATTCGCGCACCGGACCCCTCGTCGATGGCTGGGCCGCTTTACAACGGCCGCGTCGTTGCATACCCTGGTGGCCGATTCGGGAGGACTGGATGAAGCTGAACCGAAAGTGGCTCGTCGTTCTGCCCCTGGTGGTCGCTGGAGCAATGGGAACGGCGGCTGCGCAGACCCAGCCGGCACCGGAGGTGAAGGCTGGCGCCAAGGTCGCGCCCAATGAGCAGTCCGCCGCCGCGGATGCGCTCGTTTCGCGGTTGCAGGCATCGTCGACCCGCGTCCGCCACCTCTTGGACGAAGCGCGTCGCCAGAAGGACGTCGTGAAGATGACGTGCCTGAGCGACAAGCTCTCGCAGATCGAAGTCGCGTTGAAGAGCTCGAAGGAGCGTCAGTCGGCGCTCGCCGCGGCCATGGCCCGCAACGACGGCGAGCAACGCGATCACGAGTACGCCGTCGTCAACGTGCTCCGCCAGCGCGCCGAGCAGCTCGACGCGGAAGCGAGCCAGTGCATCGGCGAGGAGCTCGGCTTCCCGGGCGAGACCACGCGACAGTTCACGCCGAACCCGAACATCGCCGAGATCGATCCGGGCGCTGCGCCGCCGGTCGAAGTCACGTACGTGCCGCCGATGCCCGCGAGCGGCTACAAGTGAGAGCGAGCGAGTGATCGTCCCCCTGGCCGTCCTCCACGCATCGACCTCCGGTGCCGCCGTATCGGGCGGAGCTTAGGGTCCATCTCCGCCGAGCGAGACGCATGAAACGCCTTCTCTTCGCTTGCACCGCGAGCGCGATCACCATCCTGTCGTCCTCGGCCAGCGCTCAGGTCTGGCTCCAAGACCGTGCCGCCACACAAGGCGAAGGCATTCGGTCCGGCGACATCGAGCTGCACCCCGGGATCGGCGCGGAGCTCGGCTACGACAGCAACTTCTTCCAAGCGCCCGCCAACACGCCAGGCTACCCCGTCGTCGGCACGGCGGTGATGCGGGTGACCCCGTCGTTCTCGGTCAGCACGCTGACGGCGAACCGCGCGGCGGGCGCCGAGCCCCCGAAGGTCACCTTCCGCGCGGGCGCGGCCCTCGCCTACGAGGAGTACCTGACCAACACGGCGGCGCTGCAACGCAACCGCGATTTCGGCGTGATCGGCGACATGGCGCTGGCGATCGCCCCCGGGCGACCGCTCGGCTTCAACCTCCTCGACAATTTCAACCGCACCGCGCAGCCCTTCCTCGTCGCCGACGGCACCGCCGGCTTGAACCGCGACGAGAACCGCGTGGCCGGCGAGTTCGTCTACACGCGGCCGGGGGGGCTGCTCGACTGGCGCCTCGGGTACGCTTTCAACAACGTCTACTTCGAGGACCCCACCGTCAGCTACCTGAACGACGTCAAGCACGAGATCTACACGCGCGGCCGCTGGAAGTTCCTCCCCCGCACCGCGCTCGTCTACGACGGCTCGGCGCAGTTCATCAGGTACTCCGGCAACGTCCTGCCGAATTCGAGCCCGCTGCGATCGCGCATAGGCCTCGCCGGCCTGGTGGGCGACCGCATCTCCGTGATGGCGATGATCGGCTGGGGCGCGAGCTTCTACGACACGAGCAGGGCGCCCGTCGGCCAGTTCGACTCGGTCATCGGGCAGGCGGAGGTCCGCTACTTCTTCGGCGGCACCGCGCCGGAGGCCGGCCAGCAGGCCACGACGACGATGTCCTCGTTCGCCGTCGGCTTCACGCGCGACTTCGTGAACAACTTCTTCACCGCGTTCTACGAGCAGGACCGCGGCTACGTGAGCCTGTCGGGGCTGTTGGCGCAGCGGTTCTATCTGAGCCTCCAGGCAGGCTTCTCCGCGATCCGCTACTCGCCGATGCTGGACACGCAGGGCGGTGCCACCACGCTGTCGACGGGCGCCGGACAGGGCGCGTTCACCGACACGCGCGCGGATGCGTCGCTCTATGGCGAATACCGCCTGACCAACTGGCTCGCGGTCACTGGCACCTTGCAGTACCTCGGCGAGTTCAGCAATCACTCGTTCCAGGAGCTCAACTCGTCGATGCTGATCCCCTTGGGCTTCTCGCGCTTCCAAGGGCTCGCCGGTCTGCGCGCCTTCTGGTGATCGCAGCCGATTCGGGGATCGATCGAGAGCCGCGGCGAGCGAGGCCTTGAACGCCGCGGGCGCGGCGCGCTCCCAACGCCCAGTGTCAGAGGGTTTCCGGCGGCGCTCACCGTCGCCCCTGGATGCCGCCTCCACGCCGATGCGCTCGCTCGTCCGCCTCTTCGTCGCCGCGCTCGCCCTCGCGTCCATCTTGGGGCTCATCGGCTGCGCGAGCGCGCCTGTTCGCCCCGTCAACCTCCCGCCCCCCGTCGAGACCAACGCGATGGGGCCCGGGGACGTGTTCGAGGTCTACGTCTACGACGAGCCCTCGATGTCGAAGCCGTTCCGCGTCGCGCCGGACGGGACGATCGATTTCCCGCTGGTGGGCAGCGTCGAGGTCGAGGGGAAGGAGCCGCAGGAGGTCGCGGCGATCCTGCGCCAGCTGCTGCGCGACAAGCAGATCCTGAAGAACCCTTCGGTCTCGGTGTCGATCAAGGAGGTGAACTCGAAGAAGTTCACCGTCTTCGGGCAGGTGCAGCACCCCGGCCAGTTCCCGATGACGCCGGGCACCACGGTGACGATGGCGATCTCGCTCGCCGGGGGCTTCACGGCAATCGCCGACCGAGACCGCGTGACGCTCACGCGCCAGATTGGCAAGGCGAAGGAGGTCCGCGTCGTCTTCTCGGTCGCGGCCATCACCGAGGGGAAGATCACCGACGTGCCGCTGCAAGCGGGGGACACGATTTACGTCGAGGAGCGGGTCTTCTAAGCAGACCTCCCTTGTCGAACAAGCCGCGCGTGCTGATCGTGCAAACCGGCGGAACCTTCGCGATGGTGAAGGCCGACGCCTCGCGCGACTCGGTGACGCTCGCGCTCGCGCCCGAGCCGCTCGACCTGATCGCGCAGGTGCCGACGCTCGCCTCGCTCGCCGAGATCGAGCCGTTGCCGCTGTTCCAGCTCGACTCGGCGGACATGCAACCTTCGCACTGGGCGACGCTCGCCCGCGTCGTCCACGAGGCGCTGTCGCGTCCAGAGCTCGCGGGCGTCGTGATCATCCACGGCACCGACACGATGGCCTACAGCGCCAGCGCGCTCGCCTTCCTGCTCGGGCCGATCCCCCGGCCGGTCGTGCTCACGGGCGCGCAGCGGCCGCTGTCGGACGCGCGCACCGACGCGCGATCGAACCTCGTCGACGCCGTGATCGCGGCGACGCTGCCGGTGCCCGAGGTCGCCATCGCGTTCGGCTCGCGCGTGCTGCGCGGGTGCAGGACCGCGAAGGTCGACGCGTGGGCGTTCGACGCGTTCGACTCGCCCGGGCACCCTCCGCTCGTCGATTTCGGCCTCGGCGTGGCCGTGGCGCCGCACGTGCGCCGAGCCGGCGTGCTCGGCCCGCTCGACGACCGCCTCGAGACGCGCGTGCTGGCCGTGCGCGTCTTCCCTGGTCTCGATCCTCGCGTCGTGCGCGGCGCGCTGCAGACGGGCATTCGTGGGCTCGTGCTCGAGGCGTACGGAACGGGCAACTTGCCGAACCTCGCCAAGAGCTCGCTGATCCCTGCGATCGAGGAGGCGAGCGCGCTCGACATCCCGGTGCTCGTCGTCTCGCAGTGCGCGCGTGGCCACGTCGAGCTTCGCCGCTATGAGGGGGGCTCGGCGGCGGCCGACGCGGGCGCCATCGACGGCGGCGACATGACGGTCGAGGCCGCGGTCGCCAAGCTCATGGTGGCGCTCGGACGCCACCGGCGGCTCGAGGAGGTCCGCCGCTTCCTCCTCGCCGATCTCGCGGGAGAGCGAACGACGAGCTCCCCCTGAAGCGCGCCTCGCAGGTCGAGGCGCCGCGGCGGAGCGTCGGCCCGCTCTTGCCGCCGCAGGGCTCGCGCGGGCTGCCCGGGCGGCGAGGTCGCGGGGGATCATCAGCTCGCGCACGGAAGCCGAGGCAGCGCCCCGGCACGCGACGGGCTATGTGAAAGCAACCGCCTGGCACGACGGCGCCGGCAGCGCCGCACGAGAGAACGCGACCATGGTCACCATCGCCCCCCCCGCGAGCGCGGGCGCGGCAGAGATCGCCCCGCAGAAGGCCCGCGCCGACCTCGAGTGGGCGCGCCTGCTCGAGGCGCTCGCGAGCCGCTGCGAAGGGGGCGCGGCCCAGCAACTGGCGCGCGATCTCGCCCCGATGCCCGACCGCGACGAATTGCTCGCGCGCATTCGCGAGGTCGGCGAGGCGATGCGCACGCTCGCCGAGGGGGAGCCGCTGCCCGTCCCCGCGCTCCCCGACGCCGCGCCGGCCCGCGATCGCGCAGCGCACGGCGGCGTCCTCGGACCGCAGGAGCTGCGCGCCGTGGCGGAGGTGCTCGCCGCCGCGCGAGCGCTCCGGCGCTTTCTGCACGCGCGCCGCGCCGATCTCGCCGCGCTCGCCCTGTCGCTCTCGACCGATCCCGCGCTCGACCGGATCGAGGAGGAGATCTCGGGGTCCTTCGAACCCGACGGCACGCTCGCCGACCACGCGAGCCCTCAGCTCCGCTCCCTGCGCAGCGACTACGCCGCCGCGCGCGCGCGGATGGTCTCGAGGATCGAGGAGCTGATGCGTCGCTACGCGTCGATCCTCCAAGACGCGTTCTTCACCGAGCGCGAGGGGCGCTACGTGCTGCCCGTCCGCAGCGATGCGCACGAGCGCTTCCCCGGCATCGTGCACGCGTCGAGCGGCTCGGGCGCGACCCTCTTCGTCGAGCCCCGCGTGCTGGTGCCGCTCGGCAATCGGCTCAAGATGATCGAGGGGGAGGTGCGCCGCGAAGAGGAGGCGATCTACGCCCGGCTCACGGCGCGCGTCGTCGATCATCTGCCGAGCGTCGGCGCGGCCATCGCCGCGATGGCGCACGCGGATCTGCTCTCGGCCACCGCGCGCCTCGCGCGGGATCTCGAGCTGCGCTTCCCCGAGCTGCCGAGCGAGGAGGAGGGGTTCGTCGCGCAGCTGCGCGCGCTGCGCCACCCGCTGCTCGTGCTCGAGGCGCTCGAGTCGACGACGCCGCGGCGCGTGGTGCCGAGCGACGTCGAGATCGCGGGGGGGCACGCGCTCGTCGTCAGCGGCCCGAACGCGGGCGGCAAGACCGTCGCGCTCAAGGCGCTCGGGCTCGCGGCGTTGATGCTGCGGAGCGGCCTGCCCATCGCGGCAGCCGACGGCTCGCGGCTCGGCGTCGTCGAGGCGGTGCTCACCGACGTCGGCGACGACCAGTCCATCTCCAAGAACCTCTCCACGTTCAGCGCCCACGTCACGAACCTCGCGCACATCCTGGACGCGGCGCACGCCGGCACCCTCGTGCTCCTCGACGAGCTCGCGGGCGGCACCGATCCGCGCGAAGGGGAGGCGCTCGCGGCCGCCGTGCTCGACGGCCTCTGCCGCCGCGACGCCGCGGTCGTCGCCACGACCCACTACGAGGGGCTCAAGGCGCTCGCGCTCGCCGATCGGCGCTTTCGCAACGCGTCGGTCGGCTTCGACGTCAAGACGCTGTCGCCCACCTTCGCGCTCGCCCTCGGCGTGCCCGGCGCATCGAGCGCGCTCGCCGTGGCGCGGCGCTTCGGCATCCCGTCGCTCGTCGTCGAGCGCGCCGAGTCGTACCTCTCGGGCGAAGATCGCTCGTTCGAGGAGACCGTCCGGGCCCTGAACGACGAGCGTCGCGGGCTCGAGCTCGCCCGCACGGCGGTCGAGGCGGAGCGCGTCGAGATCCGGCACCTCAAGCACCGCCTCGAGGCCGAGCACGAGGCGCTGCGCGCGCGCGACCGACGCATCGTGCACCACGAAGCCGAGCAGCTGCTCGTCGCGCTGAGACGCGCGCGCGACGATCTGCGCGAGGCGCAGTCGCGGCTGCGCGCGAAGAAGCCCGAGCAGGCCGAGCTGCAGGCCGCCTCACGCGCGATCGACGCCGTCTCCTCGCGCTTCGCGATCGGCGGCGATTTTGCGGCGATCGTCGCGGCCCCGCCCCCCGAGCGCGGCGACCGGGTGACCGACGAGACGCCCGTCCGCAAGGGCGCCAAGGTGTTCCTGCCGCGGCTGCGCGCCGACGCCGAGGTGCTCGACGTCCTCTCCGACGGTCAGCTGCGCGTGTCGGCCGGCGCGCTGAAGCTGACGGTGCCCCGCAGCGACGTGCGCGTGATCGTCGACGCGCCCGCGAAGGACGCGACCGGCCGGGTGATGCAGGGCGCGCGGACCGGGGCGCGCATGCCGCGCCTGCGCTCGAGCCACGCGCGCGGTGGGCCGCCCCCCGCGAGACCCCCGACGGCGACGCCGGCGGGCAGCGAGTCGGCCGACGATGCCGTGCTCCAGACGCAGGAGAACACCTGCGACTTGCGCGGCCTGCGCGTCGACGACGCGTGGCCGATGCTCGAGACGTTCCTCGATCGCGCGATGAACGGAGGTCACCACGCGGTCGTGGTCGTGCACGGCCATGGATCGGGCGCGGTGCGCGATCGCGTGCGCGAGGAGCTCGCGCGCAGCCGCTATGTCGAGCGCTTTCGGGCGGGGCAGCAGGGCGAAGGGGGCGACGGCGTCACCATCGTCTGGCTGGCCTAGCAGCCCGTCGAGAAACGGCCTGCGAAAGCCGTGACCGTCAGCAGGCTGTGGTCGATCCCGCGGAAGGTCGCCGCATGACCCGGGAGAGGATCGGCCGGTTTCGGAGAAGCTCCGGAGCCTGCCAGCAACTCACGCGCTCACCGCGTCGATCACGCGCGCGACGTCGCGCACCCCTGGCATGAGGCGCGTGATCCACGGCAGCCGGAACCTCGGCTCCGGGCGAGCCGCGTCCCAGGCGACGAGCGACACGTCCGCTTCGACGTGCAGCCCGGCTTCTTCGAAGAACCGGCGGCCGTGCGCGATCCTGGTCCGATAGGGCGCGCCCGCCCTCTCGGCCGTCGCCGGGATGCGTCGGCCGAAGAGCGCCGACCACGCCCCGCCGCCCACGTCGGCGATCACGCGTGCGCGGCCAGGCGCCCGCGCGATCACGCCGAGCAACGCACGCGCCACCGGCTCCTCGAGGTAGGCGACGACCCCCTCGAGCACCACGACGCGCCGGCGCGGGCCGAGCTCGGCGAAGAGCGCCTCGACCGCCGCGAGGTCGCGCAGATCGAGCGAGCGGTAGCCGACCCTCGCCGCAAGCTCGCCGAGGCGAACACGCTTCCACGCGAGCAGCGCCTCGTGATCGCACTCGAGAAACCGCAAGGCTTCGGGCCACGAGAGGCGGTGCGCGCGCGCGTCGAGGCCGACGCCGAGGAGCACGACCTCCTCGAGCCCATCGCGCGCCGCGGCCAGGGCCAGCCGCTCGTCGATCACGCGCGTGCGGATCGCGATCGCGTCGTGCGCCCTCCCCTCGGCCTCCAGCGCGCGCCCGATCGCGAGCCCCTCGGCGCCGCACAGGTGCGCGGCGAACGGGTCCACCACCAGCGGGGCGTGGCGCTCGGACTCTTGCGCGCGGCAGAACGCGGTCCAAAAGGCCGTGCGCGCAACCGGCGGGGCTCCGTCGATCGCGCGCGCCGTAGGCCCCGAGCCCAGCGTCAGCCGCCGCCCCTCTTCAGCTCCGTGAGCACCAGCTTCGCGACGGCCTTGAGCGTATCGAACACGCCGACGCCCGTGCGCGCGACCCCCTCGAAGTCGGGGACGTTGGTCGGGTTCAGCAGCTCGCGCAGCTCGGCGACGTCGGCGACGTTCGGCAGATCGCGCTTGTTGTACTGGACGACGTACGGGAGCTTGTCGAGCGAGTAGCCCTGCTCGCTGAGGTTCGTGCGGAGGTTCTCGAGCGACTCGATGTTCGCCTCGGTGCGCTCGAACTGCGAGTCGGCCACG
>JAJXTK010000741.1 GCA_021783935.1 Myxococcales bacterium
GCCGACGCTCGTGCTCGATCTGGTGCGCCTCTCGCGCGGCAAGATGCTCGGCGTCGATCAGAACAAGGGGCTCGACTGGGTCGGCGGCTCGGTCGGGATCTTCACGGTCGATTGATCCGCTACTTCACGAAATCGTCGACTGGTAGCGGCCGAACGCCGCTAGGACGACCATGACCCACCTGTTCCATCTGCTGCTGCGCTTCGTCCTCAGCGCCGGCAGCGTGCTGATCGTCGCCGCGGTGCTGCCTGGCTTCCGCGTCAAGCGCTTCGGCGACGCGTTCGTCTTCTCGATCGTCGTGGCCGTCTTCAACGTGCTCGCCTGGAAGGTCTTCGCGATCCTGAGCATCCCGTTCGCGGTGCTCACCGCGGGCATCGGCTACTTCGTGGTCAACGGGCTGGTCTTCCTCGCCGCGCAGAAGGTCGTGAAGGGGGTCGAGGTCTCGGGGTGCCTCATCGCCGCGATCGCCGCCGTGGCGGTCGGGCTGGTGAACACCGCGCTGAACGTGGTGCTGCGCTGAGCGCCGCCGACGCTCGCGCCTGCTCGGGCGGGCGAATGATCAAAATCAGCCCGAATTTGCGGGCTCGACGCGCCGGCCGCATAGCGCCTGCATGCTCGATCGAAGCCAGACCGTCGCGCGCATCGTGCTCGACCACTCCGAGTGCGCGCCCATCTTCCAGAAGAACCGCATCGACTACTGCTGCCGCGGTGGGGTGAGCCTGACCGAGGCGTGCGCCTCGCAAGGGCTCGACCCCGACGCGCTCGCCACGGAGCTCGAGCGGGCCATCGGCGCGCGCAGCGGGGGCGACGAGGCCGATCCGCGCGCCCTGTCTACCGCGGGGCTGGTCGGGCACATCGTCTCGAAGCACCACCAGTACCTGCGCGAGGCCATGCCGTTCCTCGCGCCGCTCAGCGCCAAGGTGCGGCGCGTCCACGGCGAGCACGACGGGCGGCTCCTCGAGCTCGACGACGTCGTCAAGGCGCTCTTCGCCGCGCTCGAGCCCCACCTCGACGAGGAGGAGCAGACGCTCTTCCCCGAGCTGACCAAGAGGGCGCCCGATCGCGCGCTCGTCGCCCGCGAGCTCGGCGCGATGCAGCAGGAGCACCTCGAGGTCGGCGCGCTGCTCGGCCGCATGCGCGCGATCACCGCGGACTTCACGACCCCGGAGTGGGCCTGCAACAGCTACCGCACGCTCTTCTCGGAGCTCGAGCGCCTCGAGGGGGACGTGCTGCGCCACGTGCATCTCGAGAACCACGTGCTGATGCCCCGCTTCGCCGAGGCGTGAGCCGACGGGCGCTCGGGCGCGCTCGGCTCGGCCTCGCTGCTGCTACCCTGCGCGGCCGATGGCCTTCGATCCCAACGCCGCCGCGCCGCCCGACGCGGGCGTCTTCGGGCTGCCGCACGGCCCCGCCGACGCGCTCGTCGTGCTGATCCCGGTCCCCTTCGACGCGACGACCTCGTATCGCAAGGGGGCCGCCGACGCACCGGCCGCGATCCTCGAGGCGAGCAAGCAGGTCGACCTGTTCGACCTCGAGACCGGCCGGCCGTACGAGGTCGGCATCGCGATGGTCGGGCCCGACGGCGACCTCGCGCGTTGGAACGCCGAGGCGCGCGATCTCGCGCAGAAGATCCTCGACGTCGGCGGCGAGCTCGGCGGCGACCCGGTGCTCGAGGCCGCGCTCGCGCGCGTGAACGAGATCTCGGCGCGCGTGGACGAGCGCGTCTACCAGGGCGCGAGGCGATGGCTCGAGGCGGGCAAGATCGTCGGGGTCGTGGGGGGCGATCACGCGATCCCGTTCGGCACGATCCGCGCGCACGCCGAGCGCTGGCCCGGCCTCGGGGTGCTGCACTTCGACGCGCACGCCGACCTGCGCGACGCCTACGAGGGGTTCGCGCGCTCGCACGCCTCGATCATGCACAACGTGCTCGCCGAGCTGCCCGAGGTCCAGAGGCTCGTGCAGCTCGGCGTGCGCGACCTGTGCGAGCAGGAGTACGCGGCGATCGAGGGCTCCGGCGGGCGCGTGCGCAGCTTCTTCGACGTCGACCTCGCGCGCGCGCGGCGCGACGGCGAGCCCTTCTCCAAGCTCGCCGCGCGCATCGCCGAGGCCCTCCCCGAGCGCGTCTACGTCTCGTTCGACATCGACGCGCTCGACCCCGCGCTCTGCCCGCACACCGGCACGCCCGTGCCCGGCGGCCTCTCCTTCCACGAGGCGTCGGCGGTGCTCGAGGCGGTGGTGCGCTCGGGGCGCACGATCGTCGGCTTCGATCTGAACGAGGTCGCGCCTGGCGACGGCGACGACGATTGGGACGCGAACGTCGGCGCGCGCGTGCTCTACAAGCTCGTGGGCTGGACGCTCGTCTCGCAGGGAAGGTCGCGCCCGCGGCGCGCGTGAGGCGCCCGACTCAGCTCGGCATCAGCCGGTGGGCGACGATCGCCTCTTCGATCATCTGATCGAGGTTCGGCACCTGCTCGAGGAAGCGCACCCCCATCAGGTAGAGCCAGAACGCGCTCGAGGGGGCGGGGTTGCGCTCGACGCGCACGACCTCGCAGCGCACCCGCATCTGCGGCGCCGCGGGGCTGCGCTGGAGCACGAGCACGAGCTGTTGCCCGACGTCGTAGCGCGACGAGCAGCCGACGAGCAGCCCGCCCGAGCTTGCGTCTCGCGTGATGCCGACGCGCGTACCGCGCTTGCCGTCGGGCGACTCGAGCTCGACGACGAGGGTGGTGTTCTGCCTCTGCGACTGGCGCCGATCGTCCACGCGAGCTCCTCCTTGAAGGCGGCGAGGTCGAGCATACCTCCGCTCGGCCGTGACGAGCAGCGTCCTTCGAGAAATCCGCGTCGCGCGCCCACCCCCGCGGCCGGCTCGCCCCTCGCCGTCGCGTGCTGCGTGGACGGCGCCGTCGCCGTCTTCTTGACCCACCCCCCCCGCAACGCGAGACGCTGGGCCGATGTTCGCGCCGCGCCGCAGCGACTCGACGGTGGACCGCGCGGGGCAGCGCCGCGCAGCCCCGCCGCC
>JAJXTK010000742.1 GCA_021783935.1 Myxococcales bacterium
ACAATCGAGCCCTTTTTGCGCTAGGCCCCGGCGATCACCTCGCGCGCTACGCCATCGAGGCGGTCGTCGGGGAGGGGGGCATGGGGCGCGTCTACCGCGCCTACGACGAGCACCTGCACCGGCGCGTCGCGCTCAAGATCGTGCGCGGCGACGCCGTCGACGATCGCGCGGCCTTCGCCGACGCGGCCGCGAGGTTGCTCCAGGAGGCGCGCGCCGCGGCGGCCCTCGATCACCCGAACGCGGTCTCGGTGTTCGACGCCGGCGAGGTCGACGGCACGATCTACATCGCCATGGAGTACGTCGACGGCACGGCGCTGCGCGCGTTCGTGCCGCCGTACGGCGAGGCGCCCCTCGACACGCGGCTTCGCTGGCTCGTCGACGTCGCGCGCGCGCTCGCCGCGGCGCACGACCGAGGGCTCGTCCACCGCGACGTCAAGCCGGAGAACGTCCTGGTCCGCAAGGACGGCGTCGTGAAGGTGCTCGATTTCGGCATCGCGAAGCGAGTCGGCGTCGTCACGCCCGAGCCGCGCGCGCCTGACGCGCGCGAGCGGGATCCGCTGCAGACGGCGGCGGGCAAGCTCGTCGGCACGCCGCGCTACATGTCGCCCGAGCAGGTCGCCGGCGAGCTGGTCGACGGCCGCACCGACCAGTTCTCGTGGGGCGTGCTCGCCTACGAGCTGCTCGGCGGAGACGTCCCGTGGAAGGACGCGCTCGACGTGGCGAAGCTGTTTCGCGCGGTCCTCGAGCAGCCGGCGCCGCGGCTCGAGGTCGCCGGCGTACCGCCGATGGTGGCCGAGGTGCTCGAGGTCGCGTTGCGCAAGCGACGCGAGGAGCGCTTCGCCTCGATGCACGACATCGTCAACGTGCTCGAGCCCCTGCTGGCCTCGACGGGTCGCAACCTCACGGCGGTCATCCGCGCGAGCGACGCGACGCAGATCCAGTCGCACGCCTCGACGTGGCTGCAGCTCGACGCGACGACCGCGCAGCGGCCGCCTCGACGCGCGACCAAGCGCCTCGCCCTCGGCGCCTCCGTCCTCGCCCTGGTGTTCGTCGGCCTCGCCGCCGCGCGCGCGCGCCACCGAGCCCCCGCGCCCTCGACGCTCGACGCGCCCATCGCGTCCCCTTCTGCCTCGACGCCCTACGCGGTCGGCCAGCGCCCGCTTCCGTCAGGGACCTCGCCCGTGGTGGCGACCGCGTATCGCTCGGCGATGCAGTCGTTTCGCGACGCCTCGTTCGAGGCCGCGCAGCTCGGGCTCGCGCGCACGCTGTCGCTCGATCCGACCTTCGGCGCGGCGCACCTGCGCGCGGCGCTCCTCGGCTCGCTCGTGAGCGCCGAGGAGCAGGACGCGAAGCGCTCGTTCCGCAGCGCCACGTCGTTTCGCGCATCCATGGACGAGCGCGATCGGCTGCTGCTCGACGCCTTCGAGCCGTACTTCCAGCGCGAGCCGTCGGATCTCGTCGAGGCGGAGGCGCGCATGACGCGCGTCGCCGACGCGCTGCCCGACGACGCCGAGGTCTGGTTCTGGCTCGGCTTCGTGCGCTTCGATCGTGGCTTGCTCCGCGAGGCGCTCGCGGCCTTCGAGCGCGCGAGCCAGCTCGACCCGCAGTTCGCGCTGGCGCTGTCGAACGAGGGGGGGATCCTCGCCTACCTCGGGCGCTTCGCCGAGTCGCAGCGGGTGCTCGATCGCTGTCTCGCCGTTTCGCCCGCGGCGACCGACTGCATCTGGTATCGCGCGCTGATGGCGGAGCAGGACGGGCGTTGCGCCGAGGTCGACGCCGACCTGCGGCTGTGGATCGCGAAGGATCCCGAGGACTACTACGCGTATCAGATGCTCGCCAAGACGCTCTTCGCCGAGAGGCGGCCGCAGGCCTCCGTGATGGAGGCGTACGAGCAGAAGTGGCGCCGCATGTCGCCTGCGATGCGCGCGCGCGCCGAGGCGCTCGACCGCGCGCGCGTCGACGTGATGCACGGGCGCCTCGAGGAGGCGGAGGCGCGGCTGCACGCGATGGAAGGCGCGGTCGCCAGCGAGTCGGGGGCGCTCGCGCACGCCGCGCCGGCGCAGGCGCTCGTGGAGCTCTACCTGGAGGAGGGGCGCCTCGTCGACGCGCAGAAGGCCGCCGAGGCGTTCCTCGCGCGCCGTGACGCCTGGGCGCGGCCGCACCGAATCGACGATCGCGCGATCGCCGAGGACGTGACCCTCGAGATGGAGGCCGCGCTCGTGCGCGCGGGGGCGCGCTCGCCAGCCGATTTCGACAAGGCGCGCGAGGCGTGGCTTCGCGACTGGCGCGCACGCACCTCGGGCGCGTACGTGCCGTATCTCTGGATCTCGGCCTGGGCGACGCCGGCCGCCACGCGCCAAGACGCCGAGGCGGCGCTCGCGGCCCTGCCGTCGTTCGGCGGCCTGCCGCCGTTTCTCCCCCAGTCGCTCGTGGTCGCGCAGATCGGCAAGGTGCACGCGCTCGCGGGGCAGAACGCCTTGGCCCTGCCGGAGCTTGGGCGCGCCGACGCGGCGTGCAACGCGCTCGAGGAGCCGATCCTGCACACGCAGAGCGCCCTTCGCCTCGGGCGCGCGCTCGAGGCCGCGGCCGACGCGAAGGGGGCCTGCGCCGCCTACGCGCTCGTGCTCGAGCGTTGGGGCGCCGCCAAGCCCAAGAGCGTCACGGCCGACGAGGCCCGCGCGCGGAGCACGGCGCTGCGCTGCGCGCGCTGAGCCCCCTCAGGGCGCGACGGCCTCGAGCACGCGCTCGCTCTCCCCGCGCTCGTAGGCCGCGAAGAGGCGCCCCCAGTGCGACTCCTGCTTCCACTGCTCGAAGGTGCGCTTGTCCTTCACGGGCCAGCGGAAGTAGTCGTGATAGGCCTCGCTGCCGAAGATGAACACGTTCACGAGCGGCGTGTGCATCAGGAGCTTCTGCATCGGCTTGAGCGGACCGAACCAGATGAAGTCGCCCGCCATGCTCGCGAGGTTGTCGCCGACGCTGAACCCCCACGACTCGCGCATGACGGCCGCCGGATCGT
>JAJXTK010000743.1 GCA_021783935.1 Myxococcales bacterium
CAGCGAGCGCGACGGGCATGCCGAGCGCCGCGGCCCCGCTCGAGGACGCGAGCGCGCCGCCGTTCCGCGTGATGCAGCTCGAGCGGGATCCCGAGCTCGAGATCACGCGCGCCAGGGTCGGCCGAAGGGGCTGCGAAGCGGCGCTCGCGGCGATGGGGGTCGAGCCGACGGAGATCGCGCGCGTTGCCCGGGCGCTCGCGACGGTGCGCAAGATCACCGCGTGTCGCGGCACCGACCAGCTCGTCCTCGCGGCCACGCGCGAGGGGAGCAAGGTGCGTGCGCTCGAGATCGAGATCGCGCCGGGCGAGCTCGTCCAGGTGCGCGAGCCCGAGGCCGCGTCGCGCCCGCCTGCGCCGGCTACGCCGAGCCCGAGCGCCGCCGCGACGACGACGACGGCGCCGCCGCCGATCGAGCTCGTCGCCGAACGCGTGTCGCTGCCGGTCTCGCACCGGCGCCAGGCGGTCGCGCTCGTGGTGCAGACCGACCTCTCGGCCGCGGTGGTCGACGCGGGGCTCGACGCCTCGCTCCTCGAGCCGCTCGACGACGCGATCGACTCGCGCAGCGATCTCGGCGGGGTCGGGCGCGGCGCGATCTTCCGCATCGTCGCCGACGCGACCTACGTCGCGGGGCGCTTCGACCGCTACGATCGGCTCGTCGCCTTCGAGTACCGCCCCTCGGTCGAGGGCAAGCCTATCCGCGTCTACAACATCCCCGATCCGCCGCGTCCGAGCGCCGAGGAGAAGCCACCGTCCGCCGGGTGGTACGACGCGTCGGGGCGCCAGCCGATGCGCAGCCGCTGGCGCATGCCGCTGCTGTTTCCGCGCGTGACGTCGCGCTTCAACCCGCGCCGGATGCACCCGATCCTGCACACGATCATGCCGCACAACGGCTGCGATTTCGGCGCGCCGACCGGCACCCCCGTCTACGCGATCGGTCCCGGGGTCGTGACGTTCCGCGGCGACTCGGGCGCGACGGGCAACTTCGTCTCGATTCGCCACGACGGCGGCTTCGAATCCGGCTACGCGCACCTGTCGCGCTTCGCGCCGGGCCTCGCGCCCGGCGTGCACGTCGAGTCGCGGCAGCTGGTCGGCTACGTCGGCTCGACGGGGCGCTCGACCGGGCCGCACCTGCACCTCTCGGTGAAGCTCAACGGCCAGTTCATCGATCCGCTCACGCTGCGACTCGACGGCCGCAAGACGCTGCCCCCCAAGCAGCGCGACGCCTTCGGCAAGCAGCGCGCCGACGCCGACGCCGCGCTCGACGCGATTGCGCTGCCGAAGGTCGACAAGGTCGCCGGTCCGGCATCGCCGTCGGCGGCGCCATCTACGTCCGCGTCGGCGTCCGCGTCGGCGTCCGCATCGGCCTCGACCGACCTCGACGAGATCGACGACGAGCCCCCGCGCTGACCCCGGCTCGCCTACATTTGCGAGCGATGGTCTCCCCGACGCCGCCGCTGAGCGAGCGCCTCCGCTCCGTCGCGCGCGCGCTCGAAGATCGCTTCCTCGGCCGCTCCGAGGTCGTGCGCTGCCTGCTCGTCTCGGCGCTCGCGGGCGAGCACGCGGTGCTCGTCGGCCCGCCCGGCACGGCCAAGAGCGCGCTGGTGCGATCCTTCGCGCGCCTGTGCGACGCGCGCTACTTCGAATACCTGCTCACGCGCTTCACCGAGCCGAACGAGCTCTTCGGGCCGGTCGACATCGCCGCGTTTCGCGAAGGGTCGTATCGACGCCGCACCGAGGGGATGCTCCCGGAGGCCGAGGTCGTCTTCCTCGACGAGGTCTTCAAGTCGAACAGCGCCATCCTCAACTCGCTGCTGACGCTGCTCAACGAGCGGCGCTTCGTCTCCGGCGGCTCTGCGATCGCCTGCCCCCTGCTCACGGCGATCGGCGCGTCCAACGAGGTGCCCGACGACCCCGACCTCGCAGCGATCTTCGATCGCTTCTTGCTTCGCGTCCGCACCGATTACCTCGACGCGTTCCACTTCCAGGAGCTGCTCGCGCGAGGCTGGCAGCTCGAGTCGGCCGCTGCGCGCGGCGAGACGCTCGCGAGGCTCGTCACGGCGGCGGAGCTCCGAGCCGCCCAGGCGGCCATCGCGCGCGACACGCGCTTCGACGACGCGTTCCTCGCGACCTACCGGACGCTGGTGCTGCAGGTCCGCGCCGAGGGGATCGGCCTGTCGGATCGGCGCGTCGTCAAGCTCCTGAAGCTCGCCGCGGCGAGCGCGTTCCTCGACGGGCGCGCGAGCCCCGACGCCGGTGATCTGTTCCTCCTCAGGCACGTCTGGAACTCCGAGGACCAAGCGCCGATCCTCGAGGGGCTGGTGGCGCCGGTGCTCGAGGCGCACTACCGCGAGCACCCCGAGGCCCGGCGGCTCGGCGCGGCGGCGGTGGGGCTCGAGGTGATCGAGGCCGAGATCGAGCGCGTTCGAACGATCGTGGTGCAGGGGGCTGCGCTCAGCGACGTGCAGCTGTTCTCGCAGCTCAAGCTGCTCGGCGAGCTCAAGGGGGCGCTCGCCAGCCACGTCGACCCGCGCGCCCG
Organism: Myxococcales bacterium; assembly: GCA_021783935.1. Lineage (GTDB taxonomy): Bacteria > Myxococcota_A > Polyangia > Polyangiales > JADJMO01 > CAIXWQ01. The sequence continues at coordinate 2,536 of JAJXTK010000743.1, forward strand.
TCAGCTCGCCGGACGGGTCGATCGGCTGCTCGAGGCGGCCTTCCACGGGGGGCGCTTCGGCGCGCTATGAGCGAGCTGCTACGATGGCTGCCGTGCCGCTCCGCAGCTACAAGGTCCTCGACGCCGCCGTCCTCCAGCGCCGCTCGGTCGTGGTGCTCGAGCTCGATGCGCCGAGCCCCGTCTCCGGGCTCGTCGACGGGATGCCGATGGAGCTCGTGTTCGACGACGGCTCGCGTGCGCCCGTGCAGCTGCGCAGCATCGGCTTCGCGAGCTCGACGCCCGAGCACGCGCACGTGATCGTGACGCTGCCGCCCCGCGACGACGCGCCCCCGATCGCGCGCATCGAGTTCGAGGAGGCGGCGCGGCCCCCGCGATCGCAGGCGTGAGCGGCCCGCCGGCGCTCGTCGACACGCACGCGCACCTCGACGATCCCGCGCTCGCAGCGGGCCTCGACGCGCGGTGGGCACGGGCGCGC
>JAJXTK010000744.1 GCA_021783935.1 Myxococcales bacterium
CAAGGAGGTGCAGCACGTGCACCGGCACGGCGGCAGCTTCCTCGGCCTCTCGCGCGGCCAGCGCGACGTCGGCGATCTCGTCGACGGCCTGCAGCACCTCGGCATCGACGTGCTCATCGCGATCGGCGGCGACGGCACGCTCAAGGGGGCCCACCAGATCCACGAGGAGATCGTGCGGCGCAGGCTGCGCATCGCGATCGTCGGCGTGCCCAAGACGATCGACGACGACGTCGCGTTCACCGACGAGACCTTCGGCTTCGAGACGGCCGTCGAGGTCGCGCGCAACACCATCGACGCCGCGCACACCGAGGCCCTCGGCGCGCGCAACGGCGTGGCCCTGGTCAAGCTCATGGGGCGCGACTCGGGGTTCCTCGCGGCCGCGGCCACCATCGCGAGCATGGAGGTGAACTTCTGCCTGGTGCCGGAGGCGCCGTTCGACCTCTACGGTCCGCACGGCTTCCTCGCGGCGCTCGAGGCCCGCATCCGCAAGAGCGGGCACGCGGTGGTCGTCGTCGCCGAGGGGTGCGCGCGCGCGCTCATCGCCAACGACGGCGAGCTCGATGCCTCGGGCAACCTCCGGTACGCCAGCGGCGCGGTCGACGTCGGCCCCTACCTCCGCGACAAGATCACCGCGCACTTCAAGGCCGCGAACCTGCCGCTGAACCTCAAGTACCTCGACCCCAGCTACATCGTGCGCTCGGTGCCGGCGAACGCGGTCGACGCGATCTTCTGCGACTCGCTCGGCCGCAACGCCGTCCACGCCGCGATGGCGGGCAAGACCGACGTCGTCATCGGGCGCTGGCACCGCATCTTCACGCACGTCCCGCTGGCGCTCGCGACCTGGGAGCGGCGCAAGATCGACCCCGAGGGGGACCTCTGGCGATCGGTGCTCGAGGCGACGGGCCAGACCGAGCTGCGCGCGCCGAACCCCGAGTCGCTGCGCGCCGGGCGCGGCTGACGGCCGATAGCGCCCGCGGACACGGCGCGCGACGCCCCGCAAAAAGACGAAAACCCCAAGATTCTCGGGGTTTCATGGTGGGCCAGGAGAGACTTGAACTCTCAGCCAACGGATTAAGAGTTTGCGATTCCGCCGGCTCGGTCGACGCCGCGCGACGAACCATCGAAGATTCGAGCGCCATGCGTCCGCCCGAGTCTGCCAGCGGATCCGAAGCCCGGGATCACGAGGGGTCGAGACAGGCCCCGAGACAGCCCGACGACGACGTCGCGGCGGTGCTCGTGCGGGCGATCGAGGCGGCGACGGCGGCCGGCCGCTTCGACGTCGTCGCGGTTCTCGCGGGTGAGCTGCGCGAGCGGCGCCTCGCGGGCTCGGGTGTGGTCGACCTCACGGCCGCACGGGCGCGCGCGAAGGCTGGCGACCGATGAGGAAGCCCAACGTCGAGCAGCGGCCGGCCTCGGGGATGATCGGCGCCTACGGGATCGACGACGCGGTCAAGCACTTCGGGGGCATCGAGCGCAACCAGCCCGCGCTCGTCTGCGAGCTCTTCGAGCGCTGGGCCCTTGGGGGCAACGTGCCGCCGCGGCCCCTTGAGCTCGCGCTGCTCGGCACGCTCGACGATGCGGCCGAGGTGGTCGGCCGGGTCAATGAGGTGCGCGCGCGTCTCGGGCAGCCTGAGCTCGTGCCGCCGCTGTCGGCGCGCGACGCGCTCGCCGAGCTGCTCGACATCGTCGGCGAGGACGCGTTCGGCGCCGCGATCCGCCGAGGTCGCCGGCTCGGCGCGGGGCCCGAGCTCGGCGACGACGAGCTCGCGCGCTTCCTGTCGTTCCTGCGCGAGCTCGGCTTCGTCGGCGCCGAAGGCGAGGCGAGCGAGACGGTGCCCGTGCTCGTCGCGATCGGCATGGCCGCGCGATGGGAGGTCGAGACGCAGCCCGGCACCGGCGCGGTGCTCGTCGCGACGAACCGCCCCGAGACGCGCGCGAAGGTCGTGGAGGCGCTTCGCGGATCGACGCCGGCAAGCGAGGCGATCGGCCTCGTCGTCGAGCGCTCGCGGGCGAGCAAGGGCACGCGCGGGCGCTGGAAGTTGCAGGGGCGCAGCGGCGCGATCGCGGCCGCGATTGAGCGGCTCGAAGCGCACGCGAGAACGCGCGGCGGCACCCCCGAGAAGGCCGGGCGCGCACTCGCGTACGTGCTTCTTCTCGTCGGGCTCGACCGGCTGCCCGCCATCGGCGGCGACTCGATGCCCGAGGGCCGTGAACGCGTCGACGCGCTCACCGAGCGCCTGCGCGACCTCGCGCGCCCGCGTGCCGGCCGGTACCGATCGCGCCAGCCGTGACGATATATCCCCGCGGTTCGCACAGAACGTTCTGCCCCTGACAACTTCGGGCGCATGCCGCGCCTCAAGTTGAATGAAGAGCCCTATCCGGTTGCCCAGCTCCTCGCGGGCGCGCCGACCGGACCTTGGACGCGGAGCTCGCTCGCGCGCGCGGGCAAGGCGGCGACGGGGACGCTGCGGCGCGTGTGGCGGGGCGAGGCGCTGCGCGCCGACGCGCTCGCGCGCCTCGCCCGCGAGCTCGGCCGCCCCGAGGACGTCGTGCGCCTCGCGATCACCGAGCAGGCGCGCCGGCTTGCCGGGGGCGGGGGTGCGAAGTGACGCCCGCGGCCGCCGACCTGCTCGACGCGCTCGCGGCCGCGCTCGCCGAGAAGGTCGCCGCGAGGGGCGCCGAGCGCCTCGGCACGTCGAGCGCCCCGGGCACGCCCGCTGCGATGCGTTTCGCCGACTTCGCCGAGCACGTCGGGTGCTCGCGCGCGGCCGTCTTCGAGCTCGCGCGCCGTGGCCTGCCGACGGTCGGCAAGGGCCGCGCGAGGCGCGTACTAGTCGCCGAGGCGCTCGGGTGGATGCGCTCGCAGGGCGCGCAGCCGTCGGCGCCGACGATCGATCCCGAGCTCGCCGCGGTCGCGGCGCTCGCACAGATGCGTGCGCGCCGCCGGCGGGTGCAGTGATGGCCGCCCGCGAGACGCTCAGCGATGCGGACCGTGAGCGCCGCGCGC
>JAJXTK010000090.1 GCA_021783935.1 Myxococcales bacterium
CCGCCGCCTCCCGCTCCCTTCCCCCGCACCGCGGGGGAAGGGCTGGGGATGGGGGCTGTTAGAACGCGACCACTCGCTCAGCAGGAGAACCACACCCTCTGTAGGCGCGCGGGTGGGAGGATCGATGCGGAACCATCGGCTGCTGCTCTTGGCCCTGGCTGCCTGTCGCGGCGGCGCGGCATCGGACGACGACACCGCCACGCGCGCGGAGAAGACGCACGCTCCGGCCAAGTCAAAGGTTAAGAAGAGGAGTCCTGCGCTCGCAACGCTCGAGGCGAAGGTCAAGGCGACGTCGGCCTCCGGCAAAGCCAGCGACGCAACGGCGCTCTTGGCCTCGCTCGGGGTAACCCGCGGAGAGCCCGCTGCCCCGCCGAGAGGTGTGTGACGGCCGAGTGCATGCGCGCCGACCTAGTCGATGACGCCATTCAGCACGAAGTAGAATAGGAATGTGAAGCCATGGCACGAGCGCACTGCGCTCGGCGCGCGCCGCTACGAAGCGACCCCACCTGCGCGGAGGCGGCCGTGGACGAGCGACGCCGCCAAAAGCAGCGCCCACAGCCCGGCCGCCCCCGCGGTCGCCAGCGCGCCTCGCCGCACCGGTAGATCGACGTACCGAAAGACCAACTTGTGCTCCCCGGGCGGGACCACCACCGCGCGGCCGAGGATGTTCGCGCGGTAGATGGGGGTCTCGACGCCGTCGACGCTCGCGCGCCACGCGGGCGACCACGCGTCCGAGGTGACGACGAACGCCTGGGCGGTCGTGGACGTCTCGACGTCGACCTCGTCTCCCCCGTACTTCTTGACGACGAGGGTGCCTGGCGGGGCCTGCGCCCGCACGGCGTTGGACGTCAGCGACTCCGGCGCGCCCTCGAGGATCACGTCGCGCGCAGGGTCGAAGCGCTTGTGGAGCAGGCGATCGGCGGCGTCCTGGTTCGAGCGCGCGCTGAACGCGTGCCCGACGAGGTAGATGCGGGGCTCGACGGCGGACACCTCGTAGACGCGCACCGGCGTGCTGGCGTCGACGAGTTGCAGGTCGGGGACGTCGATCGGCCAGGGCGAGAGCACATAGCGCACGTTGAACGCGCGCAGCACGCGGGGGAGGCCGGGGGCCAGCTCCAACCCCGCGCCGGCGCGACGCATCGCCCGATAGGCCAGCAGCCCCGAGCGGTTGTGGTCCCCCCAGACGTCGGTCTGGCTCGACGTGGCGAGCCCCGAGTAGCAGTCGGCCGTCTCGAGCCCCCAGTAGAGGTTCGAGTTCGGTTGGATGACGTCGCGCATCTGGAAGTACGGGGTCAAATCGGCCCAGCCTCGCGCGGTCTCGAAGGCTTGGTAGTGGATCTCCCGGTGGTAAGGGGTCCAGATCCGAAAGGGGCCTTGCTGTTGCAGACGTTGCTGCTGCATCAAGAACGCGGCGGTCCCGGGCGGCTCCATCCAGGCGCGGGCATCGACGAAGGCGTTCTGGCGCGGCTGCGCGCGCATCAAGTCGAGGAACGTCACGACCACGACGCCCGCCGCGATCCAGCCCGCGCGCGCCGCCCACGACGCCGGCCGTCGCTCGAGCCATCGCTCGAAATCGGAGAGGCCCAAGCCCCCGAGCAGCGCGAGGCCGAGCTCGACGAGCACCAGGAAGCGCGTCGGGAAGCGGAAGTTGCTCATGCCCGGCAGGGCGTAGAAGGCGATCTTGAAGAGCGGCGTCGCCGGACCGAGCACCATCGAGTACGCGACGACGACGATCCCGGCGAGCATCGCGACGTGCGCGCGACGGCGCAGGCGCGCGGCGCCCGCCAACGCGAGGAGCACGGTCGCGAGGCCGAGATAGGCGTAGTCCTCCCAGAAGATGCCGGGGCCGTCGTAGGTCAGGTTCGAGATGTCTCCGTTCGCGTACGGGACGAAGAGGTCGATGGCGTTGCGCACGTCGTAGTGCAGGCGACTCGCCCACTCGAAGGTCACCCCGCCCGCGCGATCCGAGGTGTCGGCGACGGCGCTGAGCGGCGCGAGCGCGACGGCGCCGATGCCCGCGCCGATGGCCACCGCGAGCGCGGCCGCGCCGAGGAGGATTGCCGCGCGCCTCACGCCGTCTTGGCGCCAGAGGCCCACGCCGCGAAACGCCGCCCACGCGCCGTAGGCGAGCGCCACGATGTAGACGCTCTGCGGGAAGCCGCTGAGCACCTGCGCGCCGAAGATCGCGGCGAAGGCGAGCAGCCAGCGCAGGCGCACGGGCGTCGCGCGATCGACCGCGGGCGCGTCGGGCGGGTCCTCGAAGCGCGGCTCGGCGCGCGAGGCGAGGGCCCGCTCCAAAGACAGCAGGGCGAGCGGGACCCAGGCGATCGTGGCCATGATCGACAAGTGCTTGAGCTGGCAGACCACGAACCCGGAGTGCGCGAAGGCGATCGCGGCGAGGGCCGCGCCGGCGCGCGAGGCCGAGAGCGCGCGCGCCAGCGAGTAGGTCGAGTGACCGATCAACAAGAGGACGGCCACGATGAAGACGTCGAGCGCCGGCACCGCGGGGAGCAGCCCGAAGGTCGGCAGCGACAGCGGGTCGATCGCCGCCGTCGCGTAGCTCCCGCCGCCGCAGAGCCCGGTGTGCCACGACGGCCAGTGGCCGCTGCGCAGGAGCCGGCCGAAGAGCGCGCGCGGCGGCAGCTCGCCGTCGCGGATGTCTGAGTAGAGCAGGTCCTGCGTGACGAGCAGCGAGCGGAGGCCGAACAGTCGCCAATAGGGCGCGACGACGGCGAGCGTCACGGCGATGCGCGGCCAGGCGACGCCGAGCCACTCCCTCCCTCGCAGGTTCACGATCACTCCTCCGACTCGGGGTCGAGCGTCGGCGCTGCCGGTGCCTCTGGATCCTCGGTCACCCGCTTGGTCTCGAACACCCACCACTTCCCGCGGTGCGCCACCAGATCCACTTCACCCGCGTGGCTCCCCCACACCGACGCGCGCGGATCGGTCTCGTCCTCCCACTGGGTCTTCATCAGCACCAGATCGAAGTACTTCGCCCACGGCGTGTCAGAGCGGTAGTCGCCCGGGTTCCACTCGAAGTTCGGCGGCGGATCCGGTGGCATCGTCGCCTTCTTGTAGTGCACCGGCAGGCTCATGGTGCGCGTGAACGAGAAGGCGACCTCGCCCCCCTTGCGCGCGACGTAGTAGGCGGGCGTGTGCAAGAGCGCGTACTGGGCCGTCACGTTCGCGCGCTCGACGCTCTTCGACTCGGGCACCGGCAGGTGCACGCGGATGATCGGATCCCACAAGAGCCCCGTCACGCGCCGGCCCGCGGGCATCTGGTCGAGGATCCAGTCGAGATCGCCGAGCTCCTTTTGCACGTCGGGGTTGCCCATGAACTGGAAGAAGCCCCCCGCCGCCGCGAGCCCGACCGACACGAACATGAGCCGCAGGCCCTGCTCGAAGCGCGGCATCGCGCGCGGCGCCCACAGCACGGCCGTGAGCACGATGAGGAACGAGATGCGCTCGAAGACGTAGTTGGTCGCCCAGAAGACGTGGGGGATCACCAGATAGGCGACCCCCGACGTGACGACGAGCCAGCGTAGCGCCGGCGGCGGCGCGTCCTCGACGTCGCGCAAGAGCGCGCCGAGGAGCAAGAGGCCCATGCCGATCGAGAGCACCTTCGCGTCGAAGCCGTCGGCGCGCAGCCCCGTCGCGTAGGTGAAGAACTCCTTCACCTTCAACATCGCGAAGGCGTCGTTCCCCTCGGCGATGCCGTATTCGAAGTTCTGAAAGCTGCCGTGGGTCTGGCGCCAATAGACGAACGCGCACCACGCGATCGCGGGCAGGAGCGGGATGCCCGTGCGCAGGGCGCGGCCGAGGCGCTCGAAGAGCGGCGCGCGATCGGTCTGCGCGCGCGCCACGATCGCGACGAGCATGAGCATGTACGCGAGCGCGGTGGCGAGCAGGTGGGTGTAGGCGCCGAGCAGCGCGAGCACCGCGGTGAGCACGTCGGGCAGCCAGCGGCGCAGCCCCGCGCCGCGACGCGCGCCAGCGAGGATCCGATCGCGGTCCAGCACGCGCGAGAGCACGACGATCTGCAGCGACACGCCGAGCCCGAAGTTCACGAACCCCCAGATGATCGAGTAGCCGAAGACCACCGGCAGGATCAGGAACGCCCGCGCCCGCGGTCTTCCGGTCGCGCGCAACAGCGCGAGCGTCGCGTAGCCGACCAGGAACACGTAGAGCGCGAGCACCAGCTTGCCCGCGAGATCGATCGGCACGAGGAGGTTCGCGGCCGCGACCAGGACGTGGAAGAGCGAGTTGTAGCTCGCGAGGTTCGTCTCGAAGAGTTGACGCTCCGGGACGCCGCCGGCGATCAGGCGCTTGAGGGTCGCGGCGAGCGCGAGGTGCTGCGGATAGTCGATGAACGGCAGCAGCTTGTTGCGGAAGAGCCCGGCCACCAGCAGCGCGAGGCTCCCCCAATACGCGATCGAGAAGGGGGTGCCCCCGGCGTCCCACCACGGCGCCTCGCGCGAGCTCTGCTCGTCGGCCGCGGCGCTCAGCGGCTCGTCGTCGTCGACCGCGCCGTCGCGGAGCGGCGAGGACGGCTCGGCCTCGCGCTCGTCGCGCGGTGCGTCGTCGCTCGGAGCCTCCCGGTCTTCGGCGGGTTCGGTCCGCTCGGTGGGTCGATCGTCACGGTCGGCGCGCCGCGTCGTCATCGCGCGGGCTGTACCGCGCTGCGCCGGGAGCGGGAAGCGTACGGCTGCGCGGCGCTCTCGGCGCGCGTGACGAGGCGCCGTGGACGATCGCGCCGCAGTGGGCGCAGCGTCGCACCGGGACCGCGGCGGCGACGAAGATGGTCAACGATCCGCAAGACGCGCAGACATGGGCGACGTGGGTCATACGCAGCACCTGGACGGAGTCACGGGTTCGCTTCGCGAGGGCGATCGGCGGGCCCGATCGATGCGGGTCGCGGGCCGCCGTTGCGCCCCCATAGTGGGTTCGCGCTGCGACGGTCGCGCGAAGGCTCCGTGAACTTCTGCGAGTGCAACCAGCGACCGCGCCCGGTGCTTCCGCGCGCGCGAGCGACACCGACGCGAACTTGACGCCGCGATGCGCGAAGCGGTGCTCCTCGACAGGAGAGGTCGCGTGCGCGGAGCGGCGAGAGCGCCCGGCCGCGTCAGCGATGCATACGCGGCGGCGGGATCGTCGCGCCGTCGGCGTGGACCTGGTCTCGCTCGACGTCCCAGGAGTGCGTCGGATCAGGGAGGTGGAAGAGGTCGCCCTCGCTGTTGCGAAGCAACCAGCCGCCGGGAACCTCGGCGACGTGAAGCGTCGAGAAGGCGACGTTCTGTTTCACGATCTGCCAGGTCAGCGGCTTGGACATGCGTGGATTCCAGCACGAGAGGGGGCCGAGGTGCGTCGCAAAAGAGGGCTCGAGCGGTCGGGGCCTGGCGCGCATCCTGGAGCTTGGAAGCGCGGCCTTGCGCCCTCGCGCGAACCGCGAACGTGCCCGGCCTCCCACGGCGCGTGTACGCTTCGGCGCGTGACCGTCGGGGGATCTCACACGGGCGCGCGCGCGCACGCCGACGCGGCGTACCTCGAGACCGCCGCGGCGCTGCGCGCGCTGTTCGGGCCCGCCATGGTCGAGGTCGACGAGCTCGCGCGGCGGTCCGATCGACTCTTCTCCGCGCTCGATGGCCTGGGCGTCTCGCAGCCCCACCTCGAGGCGGCGCGGAGGCTGCGCGAAGACACGATCCGCGCTGCCCGAGGCGCGCCGCTCTTTCGAGGCATCGTCGGGCACTATTTGCAGGCGCTGCGCGGTATGGGGCTCTTGCCGCAGTCGCACTCGGAGGAGGCCGATCGCACGCTCGCGCGCCTGCGCACGCTCGCGGCGGAGACGCTGCCGCCTGGCTCGTATCGCCCGACCACGCGCCAGCCCACGCACGTCGGCGACGCGCCGCTGCCGCCCCAACGGGTCAAGACGGTCATCGAGCAGATCGAGCGCGCCTCGGAGGCGCAGCCGAGCGCGCTCCCCGAGGCGCGCCTGAGCGCGGTGCCCGAGCAGCGCTCGTCGGTGAAGATCCGCCTCGCCGCGGAGGAGCACCGCCTGGTGGTGCTCGAGGAGCCCGCAGACGCCTCGGACCCGATCGCGATCAAGTCGAACTACAGCGTCACGGCGCGGCCGCTCGGCGAGGGGGGCGCGGGCAAGGTCTACGCGGCGCGCGACGTCGACACGGGGCTGCGCGTCGCGGTCAAGGTCGTCACCATCCCCGACCCGAGCCGGCGCGCCCTCTACCTCGGCCTCTTCCAGAACGAGCGCGAGCTGCAAGGGAGCATCGACGACGACGCGATCGTCCGCATCTACAAGACGGGCCTGACCGGGCGCGGCGAGCCGTACCTCGTGATGGAGCTGCTCACGGGCGGCTCGCTCTCCGACTACATCGAGGAGCTGAGCACCAACCGGCGGCGCTTCCACATCGAGGACGTGCGTCACGTCGGCGCGATGGCCGTCGCGGCCGTCGCCGTCGCGCACGGACGCGGCGTGATCCACAAGGACGTCAAGCCCGACAACTTCCTGTTCAACGAGGATCGCCGCCGGCTCAAGCTCGGCGACTTCGGCATCGCCGAGCGCAAGGAGAAGCTCTCGACGGCGATCGTCAACGGCACCGTCGGCTACATCCCGCCCGAGACCTACGAGGGGAAGCTCGACACCGAGGCGCGCGACGTCTTCGCGCTCGGCGTCGTGCTCTACGAGCTGCTCACCGGGCTTCGCCCCTTCGACGACGAGAGCGCCGTCTCGAGCTACTACGACATCCTCGGACGCGCGCCGACGCCGCCGAGCAAGCGGCGCCCCGATCGGCCGATCGGCGACGATCTCGATCGCATCGTGCTGCGCGCGCTCGCCGCCAAGCGCGAGGAGCGATTCCCGAGCGCGGACGAGATGCTCTTCGATCTCGTCACCGCCGACGTGCGCGCGATGATCCACCGCGCCGACGAGGCGAGGCGCGCCGACGCGCAGGACCCCGACACGCGCGAGACGCTCTGGGCGCGCGCGATGCGCGAGGCGATCCGCAAGCTCGATCACCTCGCCGACGCGTTCCCCGGCGAGCGCATCCGCGCCTGGCAGCTCGAGCTGCTCGGCGAGCTGCACCGGCACGCCGACCTCTCGGGCGACGAGCCGCTGGTTCGCGAGACCACGGAGATGATCGCGCACCTCGCGCCGCTCCATGAGGCGGTGCAAGAGAGCGCCCTGACGACGGTCATCGACTTCCACTTCGACGATCCGAAGGGGCTGCTGCGGCACGCGCACGCCTCGTTCACGCTCGTGGAGCTCGAGGACCGCGCCGGCGTGCTGCGCGAGAAGAGCGCGGAGACCTCCCCGCACTTCCTCCGCACCCTCGAGCTGCCCCGCGGTCGCATCACGGCGCTCGGCGTGCGCGGGGCGGGGATCCACCCGGTGCACGTGCCGCTGCCGGTTCGCCCGGGGCGCCACGCGGTGCGCATCCCGATCTACGGCGTGGACGAGGTGCCGGCGAGCGCCGTGGTCGTGTCGGCGGGGTTCGTGCCCGCGCGAAACCGGCGAGGCTCGATGAGCGAGGCGATTTCGCCCGAGGACCTGCGGCTGGTCGCTCACGATTTCGCGATCGGTAACCTCGTGACGCAGGGGGAGTGGCTCGCGTTCCTCGCGTCGCTCGCGCGCGCTGACGGGGTCGACGCCGCGCTCGCGTGCGCGCCAGCGAATTGGCGGCCGGGCGAGGAGGGGTTCCGCGAGGCCGACGGCGGGCCCATCGATCCCGCGATCCCGGTGCGCTTCGTCGGCTACGACGACGTGCTCGCCTACCTCGCGCACCTCGGCGGCGGCGCGCGGCTGCCGACGCTCAACGAGATGAAGCGCGCGTGCCGAGGCAACGACGCGCGCACCTTCCCGTGGGGCGACGCGAACGCCCGCAGGCCCTCGATCGCGGCCTTCCAGTTCCTCGGCTACGCGCCCGCCTCCTCGCCCATGCCGAGCGTGCCGGCCGATCCGGGCTTCTGCGATCGCTCGCCGTTCTCGCCGCCCGAGGGCCCGGCCGTCTATCACCTCGTGGGCAACGTCACCGAGCTCGTCTCGATCGGCGTGACACCGAGCGATCGCGCGCTGATCGTCGGCTCGTTCCCGATCGCGCGCGGCGAGGACCCGGCCGACGACTCGCTCGAACGCCGGTACTTCGTGACCTTCGGGCTCCCCTTCGATCGCCCCTCGCCGACCAACAGCGACATCATCGGCGTCGAGCGCTGGAGCGAGCCGGCGAGCGAGGCGCAGAAGCGCCGCTTGCCGTACGGCTTTCGCCGGGTCGTGCCCCTGCGCGCGGTCGCGAGCCACTGAGCGCAGGCGGCCTGTCGGAGCCGTTCGCCGACCAAGAGCCTCCTGACGCGGCGAGCCCCCGGTCGGCCACCGGTAGGCGAGCCACGAAGGGCGACGGCGACGCCACGCCGCGGCGCCTGTCGACGGCTTCGAGCGCGCGATATTCGCGCCGGCTGCGATGGGGCCACGGGGCTGCGCTCGCCCACGGCGCGCGCGCTGCCGTGCAAATCGTCGAAGAAGCAGGAGCAGGGTCGCGCAGGCGACGCGATCGGGGTCGCCGGGAGGTCGGAAAAAGGCTAGAAATGTCGCGTTCGGAGGAGTGGCCGAGTGGTCTATGGCTCCCGCCTTGAAAGCGGGCGCGCCCGCAAGGGTGCCGGGGGTTCGAATCCCTCCTCCTCCGCCTCGTTCTCCGACCCGCGCGGTGCCCCCTAGCAGGCCCGTTGAGAAACGGCCTGCGGAAGCTGTGACCGACAGCAGGCCGTGTCGATCGCGCGGCGAGTTCCGGGTTGACGCGGGAGAGGATCGGGCAGCTCCGGAGAAACTCAACGGCCTGCTTAGCGGCCGGGTGGTGGAATGCTCCACGGCCGCGCGCGGGTGCGCGGCCAGCGCGCGGCGGGGCCGCGGTAGCATCGCGGCCTCACGCAACCGAGAGGAGATCCGATGAAGGCGATGCAGATTGCGCGGCGAGGCGGGGCTTTCGAGCCGGTCGAGCGGCCGACCCCCGAGCCGGCCGCGGGGCAGGTCCTGCTGAAGGTCGAGGCGTGCGGGGTGTGCCACGGCGAGGACGTGGCGATTCACGGGCACTGGCCTGGACTCTCCTATCCCATCATTCCCGGACACGAGATCATCGGCACGATCGAGCGGCTCGGCGACGGCGTGGGCGGCTTCCACGTCGGCCAGCGCGTCGGCGTCGGCTGGTCGGGCGGCGGCGACAAGGTGACCGGGCTCACCGTCGACGGCGGGTACGCCGAGCGCGCCGTCGCCGCGGCCGCGGCGCTCGTGGCGATCCCCGACGGCATCGCGCCGCTCGAGGCCGCGCCGCTCATGTGCGCCGGCGTTACGACCTTCTCGGCGCTGCGCGCGAGCAAGGCGCGCATGGGCGATCTCGTCGCCATTCAGGGGATTGGCGGGCTCGGGCACCTCGCCATTCAGTTCGCGCGCAAGGCCGGCATGCGCACCGTCGCGATCTCGCGCGGCGCCCAGAAAGAGGCGCTCGCGCGCGATCTCGGCGCGCACTCGTTCATCGACGCCGACGCCGAGGACGTCGGCCGCGCGCTCGCCGCGCTCGGCGGCGCGAAGGTCGTGCTCGCGACCGCGCCCAGCGCCACGGCGATCTCCGCCGCGGTCTCGGGGCTCGTGCGCGACGGCGAGGTCGTCGTCGTAGCTGGCGGCGCCGACAAGCTCGATCTCGCGCCGATGCAGCTGCTCCGGCGCGTCGGCATCCGCGGGTGGGTGGGCGACGGCGTGCCCGACATCGTCGACACCTTGCGCTTCAGCGTGCTCACCGACGTGCGCCCGCGCGTCGAGCCGTTCCCGCTCGCGCAGGCGAACGAGGCGTACACCCGCATGCTCGCCGCGTCGGTGCGCTTCCGCGCGTTGCTGGTGCCGGCCTGAAGCGCGCGCGCGGAGCCTCGCTGCGAACGCTCGCGGCCGCGGCTCACGGCCTCGGCAAGCCGAGCTGCTTGCGCACCAGCGCAGGCCGCGCCGCGAGCCACCGATACAGCGCGCTCGTCTCGGCGCCGTACGCCGAATTCGAATACTCCTTCTTCGGATCGGCGAGCGCGAGCTCGTCGATCTGCGCGTGCCACCGCGTCGCGACCCTCACCAGGTCCAGCGACTCGTACTTCGCGAGCACCGCCTGCACGTGGGACGCGTACGCCGACCAGCACGCGCTGCTCTGCTTGCAGCGCGTGAGCAGCGTCGCCCCGCCGTTCGTCGGATCGGCGGGCAGCGGGTTGTTCGCGTCGACGACGCCGGCGCGATCGTTGAACGACTGATCGAGCGACCAAGGCACCATCGAGAAGCTCCCCTCGGCGTCGCCGACGAGGAAGTAGTTGCCCGAGCCCCACGTCGCGAAGCCGTAGGCGTCGATGTCGCCGATCACTGCCTCGACCGCGCAGTGGTCGAGGAACCGATTCGTGTCGAGGCGCGACGAGACGTCGCCGAGCAGCGAGGTCGACCGCGCGGACGCCACCGCACGGAAGAGCCGCGACAGATCCGCCTTGTCCTTCGGGCCGACCTTCACCTCGAAGCCGCTCTCCGCGCCCGGCGTCCATTGGCTGCCCCAGCGCTGCTCATAGAGGGTCTTGCCCCTCCCACCGAACGCCCGCGAGAGGAAGTCCTTGTCGGGCGTCTCGACGTTCGCGTGAAGGCCGTAGTCCTCGCCGTTGATGAACACGCGAGCCTCGTTCGCGCGCTGCGCCGGCAGCCCCATGCTGCGATACACGTAGTAGCCGAGGCGCTCCTCGAGGAACGTCGGGTCGGAGATCTGGTTGTTCAGCGTGAGCTGCGTGAGCCCTTGGAAGCGTTGATGAGCCTTGTACTTGTTGAACTTGACCTTGAGCGCGACCTTCTTTGGCAGTACGCGAAATGTGGAGCTCCCCTTTCGGCGCACGCCGACCCCTTCGAGCACCGTTGCTCCGTACTTGAACGTGCCGTGCACCCACTTCTTCTTGTCGGCCTCGGCCGGACTCGAGAGGACCTCGAGGGCGGCGGCGTCGAGCGTGAGCTCGAACCTCGGGATCACGTCGGGGTCGTAGACGTCACCGCTCGTCGTCGTCTCCGCGGAGGAGCTGCTCGCGGCCTTCGTCGCGGCACCGGCGTCGCGCGGGCGCTCGTCCGGGGTGGTCCACGCTGCCTTCGATTCGCGGCCGCAGCCGGCGAGCAGGGCCGTCAGCAGCAGCACCGGCATCGAGCGGTCGAATGGCATGGTTCGCACTCCCCTCGCGGTCATGAGCGGTGCGCGCTGCTGATGCGATCGCCCGAGTGAGCGTGCGCCGGCAGCTCCTGCGTCCGCGGACGACGATGCGGCGAGGCGGCGGCCGCTCGCGAGATCGCCGGGCGCGCGGGCGACATGCGCCCCCTCGACGCGACGCGCGCCTCCAGGCTCGAAGGACGAAGCGGCGCCGCGCCCCCGTCGCCTCGCGCAATCGCCCCCGTCGCGCCCTGGTCGAGGCTGCCGCTCGTCGTCCCCCTGAGCCGCGCGTGCACGCGAACGATGGCGACCAGGAGGCCGGCGAGCACGATGTGCACGACGACGAGGATCCACGCGAGCTGGGTCTCCTCCAGACCGCACGCGACGCCGGCGAGGACGCCGAACAGCAGCGTCGCGTTCGCGCTCTTGGAGTCGAGCTTCACGCGGAAGCGCACGAGCGCGACCGCAGCCGCGATCGCGAACGCCCGGACCAGGTTGTGGTTCACGAGGATCATCGTGCCGGTGAGGCCGACGCACAAAAACAGGAGATTCGACGCGCCATGCAGGCTGCGCAGCGACGTCTCGTGCGCCGCCGCGGCGTCTGCGTGGGAGCCGTGCGGCTCGAGGGCTCGTCCCGACGCGTAGGCGACGGCGGCGAGGATCGCGCCGAGCGCGGCCGACTGGCCGAGCAGCTCGAGCACGCGCGGCGCCTCGAAGATCGTGCCGCCCGCGTGCGCGCCGAGCGCGCTCGCGTAGGCCGCGACGAACCACGGCTTCACGCGAGCCTCCGGATCGCATCCAACATGCTGAAGCAGTACTTGGAGAAGTTCGTCGCGCCGGAGCCGACGGCTTGCATGGACTCGTCGAGCCAGGCGGGCCTTCCGGCCAGGTGCTTCACCTCCACGATCACCATGCGCGCGGGGTCGAACCTCGCCGAGCGGCTCGCCGCCCACGCGAAGGCCGGCTCCCGGCGCAGGGTCGCCGCGACTCGGTGATCGATGGCGCGACGGAACACCGCGCGAACGTCGTCGTCGACGGTCACCCGCACGCCGTCCCCCTCGAACGCGCGGCGCTCGTAGGTGACCGTGACGCGCGGTCGGGCGTCGTGGGCCTCGAGCAGCTCACGGAGAGAGCTGAGGCGCGACGCGATCTTCCTGTCGCTCATTTGGTGGTTGTGTCGGGTGAGCGCCGGCGACGGCACCAGCGGCGCGCCCGCGATGAGGCGCTCGATCGACGCCGGATCGAGCGCGAGGCGCTCCTTGGTGCAGATCGCGTCGACCTTGCGCTTCACCTCCAGGAACGCCGCGCCGCGCGCGAACACGCCGTCGGGGGCGTAGCGGCGCAGGCGGATCTTGAAGCGCTCGCGCGCGCCGGCGACGTGGTCGCGCAGGCAGACGAGGTCGGGCGAGTCGAGGTAGAGCGACTCGACCGTCGTGTACCTCGCGCCCTCGGTGAACTCGCTCGGCGAGAGGTGCGCGCGCAGCGTCGCGAGGATGTCGGACATGCGCTCGCGTGGCATCAGGAACTTGTCCTCGATGCGCACCATTCGGTCGGCGACCTCGCGCACGGGCTCGCGGACGACGAGCGAGGGGCGGTCTGCTGGATGAGATGCGCGGTCGCGAAGGGGCGCGGGCGACGCGGTTCCCGTCCACGCTTCGGCGTGTGTGAGCTTCACGCGGTGATCGCGATGCGAGCGTCACGCCACCCATGGGCTAAGCGCGCGATGGGCGCGTCCGCCGGCGGAAGTCGGGGCGGGCGCGACGGACGAGCGCTCAGCCGCGCGCTCGCCCCTCACGTGCGCGACCTCGCCTGTGCGACGACGCGGCGACGCGAGTGCAGGCCAATGCGCCGGCCGGGCACGTTGCGACGACACGACGATGCCTCACTTGGCCGACCAGGTGTCGCGACGTGGCTCGCTTCGAGCCATGGACGTCAAGCCTCCGTACGTGCGGGGCGCCGTCGCGAGGCCGGCCAACGCCGAGAGCACTGTCTGCGCGCACGCTCGAGCGGCCCGCGGTCGCGCACACGAAGGGGGCCGGCGCGCGCACGACGAATTCGTCCACGCGGCTTGTCGACCCGTCCGAATTCTGAAAGGGAAGACGACGTGGATCTTCGGCGGCGACTGGATCGACTCACCGCGGCCTTCACGCAGCAGCTTCTCGCTTTGGTCGCGTCGACGCCCCTAGAGGAGCTGATCGGCCGCGAGCGCATGCGCGCGCTCGGCCTCCGATCGGGCGACGCGTCGCCGCTTCGCGCGGC